>CAZALW010000455.1:0-2265 GCA_964485705.1 uncultured Thiotrichaceae bacterium | reverse complement strand
CTCCTAAACAACACCGGGTACAGACTATGTCAGACGAAAATATTGAAAAAGCAGCAGCTAAAAAAACCGTTAAAAAATCTATTAAAAAAACAGCCCCTGCAAAAAAAACTGCAATCAAAAAATCAGCTGTGAAAAAAATCAGCCCGAAAAAAACAGACACTGCTGCGGCTAGCCAGACAAGCACACCGGTAACTGCACCACCGCCTACTGCTGACCCGAATATTCGCTCCATTATTGAGGAAATGAACAGTCAACGTAAAGCACGGGACAAGCAAATATCCTCATTAATTGAAGAAGTTCAACAGGGTTTTAGCACCTTGTCCAGCAGCGCCCATAAACAGGATGAAGAGCACCAAAAGGAAATGACAGGGCTGTATCAGTCTCTACAAAATACCTTTGGTCATATTAATGACAGCAGCACTGAAAGTGAAGCATTCAACCTGAATATATTCAAGACTCTATCTGAGTCTATGATGAATGACCATAAGCAGACCCTGAAAGAGATAAGAGAACAGGGCGGTGTTCAGGATAAAAAGATTGAACACATGGGCGAAATGTTGAAACAACGTAGCGGCCGAAATCGTTTAATTGCCATCCCAGGTATTATTATTGCCATTATAGGCATTGTTTACATGTTTTACGTGGTAACGATTATGGAAACCGCAATGACTAATATGTCCGCGAATATGCAGCTTATGCAAATAGATGTCAGTAGCATGTCGGTTAGTGTGGACAGCATGTCTGGAGATATAAAAGGTATGTCAGCGGACATGAGTAGCATGTCGGGCAACATAGGTAGCATGACAGACAGCATTAGCACTATAAGTCAGGACACCAATTCCATGAGTACCAACATGGGAAAACTGAACAGCAACGTGGGTAACATGAGCAGAGATCTGAATATACTGACTCACAATGTTGCACCCGCAATGAAGGGTATGCGAGACATGATGCCGTGGACACAGTAATTGATAAAGTTTTCCTGTCCTTAGCAGATTAGGTGTATAAACCTGCATTTCATCTGGCATCGCCTGTCAAACATGGAATGGCTGGTTTCGACACTTAGCGGACGTTAAAAACTAAACCCCCTCAATCCCCCTTTGAAAAAAGGGGGAGGTAAAAAGGCTTTAGTCCCTCCCTTTTTGAAAGGGAGGTTAGGAGGGTTTGTTTTTTCTGTGTGTCCGCTTATGACCGTAAGCAGCCATTCACTCTAATGGTAAATTAGACACGCTTTGCCTGGTTAAGTCTGCGCTACTGCACATTTGGGTGAGGCTACCTTACTCATCTGGCAACAAGACATTTCGTAAATCAGAAATAATACGATGGGTATTGTGGCAACGTGCACAGACGGTGACAGCAATTTCACCCATTAGTTTCTGACTGTCTTTCACCTGCCCTTGATTGATATGCATCCGCAGTTGTTCAAAACGTTGTTCAGTAGCCTTGCCCAATATACGTTCGCGTGGGTAGTCATCGTCTTTATGACAACTGCGGCAACTATCGCCCAATACCTGTAATTGATCTGCAAATTTATAACTGCTCTGCAAAGCCACGGTATGATGGCCATCATCCAGAGCGATAAGTATTCTGTTAACCGACATGGACAGCTGTTCCATGTTGTCATCAAAACTTAATGTCTTGCCATTAACATTTTTCAGCGTGATCTCATCAAAATAAGGTGAACGGTAGGTGGCCGTTACCAGTGGTTGATATTGGGTATGGCAGTCATCACAGGTGCGCTTGATCATCTCCAATGTTCTGGCAACGCGAAAAGCATCACCTTTTTTGGCGAACATTTTAAGGTCTGATATTAACCTGGGTTTAATCTCACCCTCCCATTCTGGCACCATGCTGGCAATTTTATTGTAGTCTTTATCCAGACGGGTTATCCATTTCAGCATAGCCGCCTGATCATTCTGTTTTGCGTACAGCGCAATGGCCTGCATTTCACGGCGCAGTCGAAACATGGTGTGTAACCACACCTGTCGCTTATTTACTGGTTTATACCACTCCTCCAACGAAGCCGGTGGTTTTTTCAGGGTGACTGTGCCGCTAGCAACCACAGGCGATGCCCAACTAACCATAAAAAACCCGGTGAATAGCCAGATGGCTGAATATGAAAGTAAAGATACTGGAAGAAATTTCATGTTTATACAAAACCACCTGAATAAATATTTAAGGCGTTATGCATTCTGTTATTACAAAACAAGCAAAAATAACACATTGTGAAGAAACATACCGGGAACAATAAAACCTTATTCTGGT
>CAZALW010000454.1:0-2273 GCA_964485705.1 uncultured Thiotrichaceae bacterium | reverse complement strand
TGAAAAATGAAAAATGAAAAATGAAAAATGAAAAATGAAAAATGAAAAATGAAAAGCGAGCAACTGTCATCTCGAGCATCGGGAGAGATCTTATACCACTGTGGAACAAGATCTCTCCCAATGCTCAAGACGACACTGTGTGGGTAGTGAATAATGAATAAAACTCTTTACCTGGCGACAGAATCACAGCAGATAGCTTTAGCTAAAAAGGTAGCGTTGCATCTTGATTCATCATTTGTAATATTGCTAAAAGGCGATCTGGGCGTGGGTAAAACAACCTTTGCCAGAGGTTTTATCCATGCTAGTGGTTTTGATGGTGTGGTTAAAAGCCCGACCTATACCCTGGTTGAGCCATACCCAATTAGCAACAATCGTACCTGTTATCACTTTGACCTGTATCGTATAGCGCATCCAGAAGAGCTGGAATTCATCGGTGCGAGAGATTATTTTAATGAAATGGATGTCTGTTTAGTGGAGTGGCCTGAAAAAGCAGAGGGGTTTTTGCCGCCTGCGGACTGGATTTGTGCATTTAGTCATCACAATGAGGGAAGAAATTTAATTATTTCTGCACAAAGTAGCAAAGGTAAAGACTTGATGTTACAGGTCTTTTCTAAAGCAAACTAGAGGAAAGTGCTGTATCTATATAAAAAATAATGAAAAAATGCTTGCATTATTTTATAATTTTGCCACAATAGCTTTACGGTGGGTTGGAATTGATTTGCTCATTTTAATAAAAACAGAGGCAGGATGATAACATTCCCATGCATGGATTATCCAGGCACGGGTCATCAATAAAAATGGAAACAGATCGTCGAAAATTTTTAAAAAGTATAGCCGGATTCAGTACGCTGGCTGCTTCTGCTGTGCCTGGTGTTTCACTGGCAAGCACTTCCAGTGCCCGAATTCAGGATATTCGTCTTTCAAAAAATAAAGGTTATGTTCGTCTGGTGTTTGATCTGGATGGTATTGCCGATCATTCCGTATTTGCTCTTCATAAGCCTGAACGTGTAGTGCTTGATATTAAAAATGTGAAAATGCCGCATGGTATGGTGGATCGGGTACAGGCCGGTGTTAACGGCAGCGCCCTGATCCGCGGTATACGAAGTGGTGTTCGCAATAAAAATGATTTACGTGTGGTGCTTGATTTAAGAGAATCCGCAAAGCCACGTAGTTTTCTACTTACACCTTCTGGAAAATCCGGCTATCGTCTGGTCATCGATCTGCATGATAGCAAAAAAACGGTTGAGAAATCTGCCAGAGTGAAAAAATCTCGTAAGCGTGATGTCATTGTTGCCATTGATGCGGGTCATGGTGGAAGAGACCCCGGTGCTATAGGTCGCTCTGGTACTTATGAAAAAACCATTACGTTACAGATAGCCAAACGCCTGCAGAAACAAATTAATCAGCAACGTGGCATGAAAGCAGTTCTTATTCGTAAAAATGATCGCTTTATGCGATTGCGTGAACGTATACAAAAGGCGCGCGATTATAATGCGGATATGATGATTTCATTGCACGCCAATTCATTTCATGACCCGCGAGCGCGTGGTTCCTCCATTTTTGCATTATCTGTGGACGGTGCCAGTTCAGAGAGAGCGCGAATGTTAGCGAAAAAAGAAAATGCTGCAGATGTGCTGTTTGGTAATGTGAATGTGGATATTGAAGATAAAATGGTAAGAGATGTTTTGTTTGATTTGTCACTCACTGGCACCATTGAATCAAGTCTTGATATTGGCAACGAAATTATTAAGCAGGTGAAAACCGTCAATCGGGTACATAAGAAACAAGTACAACAGGCAGGATTTGCAGTATTAAAAGCACCAAATATCCCATCTGTATTATTTGAAACGGCTTTCATTTCGAACCCAAGAGAAGAGAAAAAATTACGAAGTTCATCTCACCAGCAGAAACTGGCTCAAGCCATCACCCGTGGCGTGAGTAAATATTTTGCACGTAAAGCACCACCAGGAACCTGGTTGGCAGCTTCTGAAGGAGAGGTTTTTGTAAACAATGGTGATGATATTAAAACCATTGCAAAAAATAATAATGTAAAAGAAGAAGATTTGCGTGCGCGCAATGCGTTGTATGCCGATAACCTGATGGCAGGACAGGTGATGAAGATTCCCGTGAGTTAAAATGATATAACAATAATAATAAAAATGCTTACGGAAAGCTGCCAATGACCCTTTACAGGGTCATTTTTTTTGCACACTACACTTAGGAGCTTGTCCGAGAATAGAGAACCTACTGCAAATCCCATAAAGGTCATAATC
>CAZALW010000453.1:0-2274 GCA_964485705.1 uncultured Thiotrichaceae bacterium | reverse complement strand
GCATGCAGGGTGGTGTGGGGAGGGCTGATTAGTAGTCAGCCCTTACCCGATTTATGAGTTTTTTTATTTGTACAGTTGCCATATTCCACCAATAACTGACTTTTTATTCCAGCCAACTTTTTCATCAGCTGCATCTTCAACTACACTAGAAGCTCTCTCTTGCCCCCAAGGGTTGACTGCTAATATTGGCTTATCGTAATCAGAGCAACCAGCAATTTCTTTTTTAATCCACTTACTATAGTTAGCATACATTCCCATAGGGATAACAATTACATGACTCATTGCAATTTGCTTGAGTATTGCTTCTTTAAGTTGTTTGTCGTTATCAGCATCATGAATTGGATCGTCCTTCGGGACTGAATAATTTCTGAAATCTAATGATGCCTGCCCCACACTCCAATTTTCATCAAAAATCCAGCTAGATAGAGTTTCGTAATGTCCTGAATGTGCCCAGGCATGACTGATAAATACATGGATTTGTTTTGTACTCATTTTTAACTCCTTATTAACTCGAATAATTTATTTTTGTTTTCCTGAAAAGTTTCTTTTTCCCACTTAGCTTCAGCTAAGGAGGTAAATAGCTTTTCAAATTTTTTTCCTTTTTCATCTTCTCCAAGACCATAATAACAATTTGATAATGTAGCAATCGCCCACTTAAATTCCACACTGATTTCACCATCATCTGTTGCGCTTTCTACATCTTCTAGTATTTCTATTATCTGTTTACGTGCTTTTTTAGCCGCAATTAGATAATAGGTTTTTTCGTCATCATCATCTTCCACACTAGACATCATATCCAAACAAAGTGCGTAATTTTCACCTGTATAATAATCACTTCTTATCTGGAAACCTTTCTCGTAGTACTTGATAGCTCTTTTTAGACATTCAATATCTGAATTTAAAAGCCACATTCTTTTATAAATTGCGCCCGTTAAGCCAAGTGTCTCTGGATCATTTGAATCTCCATCTGGAGCTAACTTTTCAATAATTCTTAGTGCATCAGCTAATGCAGTGTTTTCTGAAGGCTCTTTTGACTTATAAACTGATAAGGCTTGTTGTTGAATAAAATAATCTTCTGAAGGTACAGATTCAGCCGCTTTTTTCCATAATTTAGCAGCTTCCACAAACTCGTTCTCTAGCATGTGATCTTTTGCTTTTTCAGCAATGGCGAATATATGGGTTTCTCTTTCAGCTAGGTCACCAATAATTTTCTTGTATTCTGCTTTTGGTATTTGCGGAGGGTTAATATTTTTAATGAAGTCGTATAAAGGGCTGTCAACAAGAGAATTTTTTGTGACGCTCTCGATTTTTTCGACCAATGCTTTTTGGCATCGTTGAGCCTCATCAGCACCAATATCTTCACCTAAATGTTTATAGTGAAAAATTCTTGTATGATCTAGATCGAAAGGGATTTTACCTTCTTCTTCTTTTATCACTATTGTTGAATATGGCCTAACTGCATGACGAATACCTAATTCATATATAGCATTTGGGTTAAATGTAGAAATATCGGCTACAACCAACTCTGCCTGCATAAGCAATGCATACATGCTTTTGTCGATTAAGCCAGAATCCTGTATTTCGTCGGCTCTTACACATTGATACCCGGAAGACTCTACTGCTGGCTGAATTATATTTTTGTATGTTTTGTCCAAATCTAGAGTCTTACCTGTTGAGTAATCCGTTTTTTTGCCAAACCCCATTATTACAAAACATATTTTATTTGATTTTGCCACGATTACTCCTTACTTGCTCGATGCCGGATGAACTCATAACGCTTGAGATAACCAGCCGCCGCACGGCTTAGTTGAAGCGCGCGGTGGTATTGGCGGTCTGTGTTTATTTTATTGTTATGTTACCGATGCTTGTGGAATATACCAAACTAGCAGCACCAATTTGGTAAATAATAACCTCCAAAAAATACTACCAAAAATAAAGGCAGGATGAAAGATATTGTTTACACTGCCTACTGCGACCGCCCATTAAAGGTTTGTACCTGCTTAAACATCATGACTTTTTCATGATGCCATAGTACAAACCGCGACAAATTTCTTTATGTAAATATAATCAGATAATTTAGCCAACGGTAGTTTTATCCATTTTGTTGGTCAGCGGTAACAACGAGCCTTGCCGATACAGCCTGGTAAAGGTATAGCCTGGTTACCAATGACTGCCTAATTATATTATTTTGCTGCAACTGTTAAAAAAGCAAAACCTTGAACATCTAAGCATTTATACACTGTGCGCAGCATGGTGTATAAATGTCTGTTGGAC
>CAZALW010000452.1:0-2294 GCA_964485705.1 uncultured Thiotrichaceae bacterium | reverse complement strand
CCTGCTTATTTGCAGCAACTCGACATGGAAAGCAACGGTAAAACCATCAACCGCAAAGGTGAGCGTGTGGATTACCTGACCGGGCCAATTATCTGGGGAGAAACTGGCAGCAACTGCCAACATGCTTTCTTCCAGCTATTGCATCAGGGCACCAAACCCGTGCCTGCCGATTTTTTGATCCCAGCACGCAGTAAAAATTCCTTAGGTGATCAACACAGTGTGTTGTTAGCCAACTATTTTGCACAAACCCGTGCCTTGATGAAAGGCAAAACCGAAGCCGAAGCCCGGGCAGAGCTGGAAGCCAGTGGTTATTCTGAAGAAATGATGAAAGATGTTTTGCCGCACAAAATTTTTGAAGGCAATAAACCAACAAATTCCATTATGTTTGAAAGTCTGAACCCAAGAACCATGGGGGCATTACTTGCCATGTATGAACACAAAGTATTTGTACAGGGTGCGATTTGGGATATAAATTCTTTTGATCAATGGGGTGTGGAGTACGGCAAGCAATTGGCGAGTGATATACAACAGGAACTGGCGAACAGAGAAGGCACGGATCGTTATGATGATTCGACTAATAATTTGATTAATTATTGTATGCTACTGAAATTTTCTGATTGAAAATTTAGTGAAAAGTGAAAAGGGCATTTGTCATCTCGAGCAGAGGGAGAGATCTTGTGCCGCCACAGTGCGTAGGTTAGGTTCCCACTCTCCCGCGTCACTGCCATTGACTTAAGAATAATCGACTATAAGTTGTAGTAGCGTGGGCAAAAAAACCTGCCCACCCTACAAAACTAACAAACAGCAGGTATGTATTCCCACGCAGGAGCGTGGGGGAGAAAACACGGGTCACATAGCTACTTTGATTTTTCCTGTAGCAAATTGATGGATAACAGAGGCTAGAATTGTTTGATAAGGTATATTTAATTCTGCACTTTTTCGTTTAACTTTTAAAATATCACTTTCAGTTAAACGAATATTAATGTTTTTTGTTTTTTTAAGGTATCTGCTGGCAGCAATTTTTGCTTGATAAATTTCTTCTTCAACATTATTGACACTAACGGGAACATTCTTTTCAAAATATTCTAAAAGCTCATTTTCATAGTTATTTAAATCAGTCATTTTTTTTGCCACCATAAATTTTTTTCATTTTCCGGCTGGGAATAATAGTTTTTAGAAAAATCATATCAATTTTTACAATAAATGGAACCATATAGATATATCCTTCCAATTCAACAATGTAAATTTTCTGTGAAGGGTATTTGTCAGGCTTAGGGTGATCAATAACATCTAATATAGCGTTGTTGTCTATAGCAACAACCACGTCTTCAAAACAAATACCGCGATGTTGCTTTAAATATTCATTTTTATCTTTATTCCAATCATAATCCACGTGAATAATTTATTACATATGGTATCTATTGTCAATATAAATGAGGGTGACTGCCCGCACTCTGTATTTTGATTAAGCTAGCACGGTGAGAAGTTACTGAATAGTTTGTTAATGCCTTGTACTACTGTTCATCGTGTTGCTTTATCGCCCATTCAATGTGTTCTACAACCATCTCATGCCTAAGTTTTTCAAGCTCCTGCTTTTTTTCTTCTAAAGCCTGAATCACCTTTTTTGATGCGGGTGCATTACCCAGCGCAATGGCAATATTTCGCAACCAGCGCAAATAGCCAATACGGCGAATAGCTGAACCCTCGGTATTTTTCAAAAACGTTGCTTCAGACCAGTTAAACAGGTCGATTAAGTCCGGTGCATCCAGTGGGTGACGGGTAAAAAAATCGGGTTCACGGGTAGGTTGTGAAAAACGATTCCACGGGCAGCATAACTGGCAATCATCACAGCCATAAATGCGATTGCCGATGTTTTTACGAAATTCCACCGGAATGCTGCCGTGTAATTCAATGGTTAAATAAGAAATACAGCGGCGGGCATCCACTTTATAGGGTGCGATAATGGCTTTTGTCGGGCAGATGTCGATGCATGTGGTGCAGCTGCCACAGTGGTTTTCGGGCGGTTGTTTCGTTTCAGCTTGTGTTAAGGGCAGCGGTAAATTAGTGTAAATTTCACCGAGAAAAAACCAGGAACCCGCTTTTGAGTTAATCAGGTTAGTGTGCTTGCCCATCCAGCCAAGCCCTGATTTTTCAGCCAGGGCTTTTTCCAGCACCGGTGCGCTATCAACAAATGCGCGATAACCAAACTCACCAATGGAATCTTTTACTTTGTCAGCCAGTTTCTGTAAGCGTTTACGCATTACTTTGTGGTAATCACGACCCAGCGCATAACG
>CAZALW010000451.1:0-2299 GCA_964485705.1 uncultured Thiotrichaceae bacterium | reverse complement strand
CCGTATCAACTGATTCTTTTGCCTTATCAACATCTGCATTAGCTGAATCTACTGATTTCTTTGTTTTATCGACCTTTGTTTTATCGACCTTTGTTTTATCAACCTTTGTTTTATCAACATTTAGCGCTTCCTTTGCCTTATCCATATCTATCGACCCCTTAGCTTTATCTACATCAACTGCAGAAGCTGCCTTCTTGTAATCAATACCATCAGAACTCACTGAGCCTTTCAGTGCTTCTTTGTCAACTGAGTCCATCGCTTGATCCTTGTCAACAGAATCAGCAAGTTTGCCATAATCAACTGCATTTGCAATTGGACTAATGGAAAAAATCAATGTTAGTAGCAGTGCCTGTGTTTTCATAGTTTTAAGTCCTTATTACATGTTAAAAAGCCATCTTACCAGAAAGCTGAGCAGGATTTAGGTCATATACACAACGCAGATGAGCATCACCACAAACACTTATGCAATTCTGTTTCATATGCGTATAATTCGACCTTTTCAAACAACTTTCTTTAATGGCTATGGCACAATACGTATTCACAATGAACGGTCTGGGTAAGGTCGTTCCACCTAAAAAAGTTATTCTTGAAGACATTAACTTAAATTTTTTCCCCGGTGCCAAAATTGGTGTTTTAGGCTATAACGGTGCGGGTAAATCGACCCTGCTTCGTATTATGGCAGGGGTTGATACTGATTTTATTGGCGAAGCTCGTCCGGCTGCTGATTGTCGCATTGGCTACCTGCAACAGGAGCCACAACTGGATGAAAGCAAAGATGTACGTGGTAATGTTGAAGAAGGCTTAAGTGAAATCATCGATACACAAAAACGGCTTGAAGAAGTGTATGCCGCCTACGCAGAGCCCGATGCCGATTTTGATGCACTCGCCACCGAGCAGGCAAAACTTGAAAATATTATTCAGGCTGCCGATGCACATAATCTGGAAAACAAACTGGAAATCGCCGCCGATGCATTACGCCTGCCACCGTGGGATGCCGATGTCAGCAAACTCTCTGGTGGTGAACGTCGTCGCGTTGCACTATGCCGTTTGTTGCTATCTTCACCGGACATGTTAATTCTTGACGAGCCAACTAATCATCTGGATGCCGAGTCCGTTGCCTGGCTGGAGCGTTTTCTTAAAGAATATTCTGGCACCGTGGTTGCCGTCACCCATGATCGTTACTTCCTTGATAATGTAGCCGGCTGGATTCTGGAACTTGATCGTGGTCGCGGCATTCCCTGGGAAGGTAATTATTCATCCTGGCTGGAACAAAAAGAAGCCCGCCTTGCTACTGAAGTAAAAAAGGAAGCCAACCGTCAGAAAACTATTAAAGCCGAACTGGAATGGGTACGCTCAAATTCAAAAGCCCGGCAGGCAAAAAGCAAGGCACGTATGCAGCGCTTTGAAGAACTGTCTTCTGCTGATTTTCAAAAACGTGCTGAGACACAATCACTTTACATTCCACCCGGCCCTCGTCTTGGCGAACTGGTTATTGAAGCAAAAAATATCAGCAAAAAATTTGGCGATAAACTGCTTTACGATGATTTAAGTTTTAATCTCCCGCGTGGTGGCATTATTGGCATTATCGGTGCTAATGGTGCTGGTAAAACCACCCTGTTCCGCTTAATCACCGGCGAAGAAAAACCGGACTCCGGTGAATTTAAAACCGGTGAGACAGTAAAAATTGCTTACGTCGATCAATCACGTGATGCCTTAACCGGCAACAACACGGTATGGCATGAAATTTCAGACGGGCTGGATAACATCACCATCGGCAATTACACCGTGGCTTCACGCGCTTACGTCAGTCGCTTTAATTTTAAAGGCGAAGACCAGCAAAAATTTGTTAAAGACCTGTCGGGTGGTGAACGCAATCGTCTGCATCTTGCCAAATTAATAAAAAGTGGCGGCAATTTATTATTGCTCGACGAGCCCACCAACGACCTGGATGTTGAAACCCTGCGCGCACTGGAAGAAGCCATCCTTGATTTTCCAGGCTGTGTGGTTGTTATCTCACACGACCGATGGTTCCTTGATCGCATCGCCACACATATTCTCGCCTTTGAAGGTGACAGTAAAACCACCTGGTTTGAAGGTAACTATAGCGAGTATGAAGCTGACCGTGTTAAACGTTTAGGTGAAGAAGCAGCGATTAACCCGCACCGGATCAAGTTTAAGAAACTGGGGAACTAGATGGAAGGTGGATGCATTTCACCTATCCACCCTACGACTGAGTTCGACACTTAGCGGACGTTGGAAAAGCTGAAAAACATTGAGTCCGCGAAGAACGCAAAAGACG
>CAZALW010000450.1:0-2307 GCA_964485705.1 uncultured Thiotrichaceae bacterium | reverse complement strand
TATTTGCCGACCGCATGCAGGACATCCTGCGAGAAATGCGCGCCGTGCGAGAGAAACTGGGGTTGACACAAATGATTCTGATGATTACCGACGTAGAGGCAGAAGCGAGTGACCTGTTGGTGGTTGGTGATCGCATTGATCTGTTCGAGCAGGCATTTGGCACAACCAATAACGGTATTGTTCGCCTGCCAGGATGCATGTCAAGGAAGAAGCAGGTAGTGCCGCGTATTGAGACTGTGATTCATGGGCGAGACTGAAGTCTCACTTTCCATTATCCTTAATAAAGCAGCTGATTGCACATTTATCACTAGATGACATAGTAGGCTTTCGTTCTCGTGAAGGACATGAAATATATGGTAAAATTATTCGATTAAATCCGAAAACAGTAACACTAATAACTGAGCAAGGAGAGTGGCGAGCTTCTTATAGCTTGCTATTTCCAGTTATAGACTCATCGGTAGTCTATACCAGCTATATTACTAAAGATTGACCCCATTGCTTTCGAGAGAAGCTGGGGCTGACACAAATGATTCTGATGATTGCCGACGTGGAGGCAGAAGCGAGTGACCTGTTGGTGGTTGGCGATCGCAGATCTGTTTGAACAGGCATTCGGCGCGACCAATGCCAAGATGTGCAAGGGTGTACCTGCCAGACCTTCCTTATCATATCGTCCAACGAGGTAATAATCGAGAAGTTTGTTTTATAGAGCCAGAAAATTGTAAAAAGACCTGAAGAATATAAATGGTCTAGTTATGGTATCAATGCTTGGGGAGACGACAGTTGGCTGTCGCCACATGAAGAATATAAGCGGCTTGGTGCTACAGTTGAACAACGATGCCAGAATTATCGACGGTTATTTAAAGATCGTGTAGAACCGGAAGATATAGATTTAATAAGAAAAGCTGCGCATTATTGTCAACCAATCGGCGATGATCGCTTTAAAGAAATGATTGAGAAGAAATATGGGATTAAAATGGGACTGACTCGACGTGGTAGACCGAAATTGAAGGTTGAAGATGGTGTGGTTAATATTTAATCCCGTCCCCTATAAGTTCGTCCCCTATAAGTTCCTATAAGTTGCAGAATGGGAATCACTTTGCGATGGTTGTGGGCTGTGTTGTCTGCTAAAAATCGAAGATGAAGACAGTGGTGAAGTATTTAATACCACAGTGAGTCGCCGCCTGGACATTGAAAGCTGTCGTTGCAGTGATTATAAAAATCGGCTAGCGGACGTGGCGATGTGTACATTATTAACTCTGGAGCAGCTGCCTTTACTTAGTTGGTTGCCCGAAACCTGTGCTTATAAGCGATTGTTTGTTGGCGAGCCTTTGCCGTCATGGCATCCTCTGATTACAAAAAACAAAAACTCAGTTCACGAATCGGGTATTTCTGCAAAATGGTTTGCCCGGTCAGAAAAATATATTCATCCTGAACAGCTAAATAAATTTGTGATAATGGCGGATAAAAAATAAACTGGTAGAAAAATCACTGGAAACACATCAGCGCTTTATCCATTCTAAAATGCAAAAAGTGGCTCCCCCTGGTACTTAATAAAAACGGATAAAAAGAAATATGAAAGATGTTACAGACAGCATAGACGTGGCGGATATTGAAAACGCAATTCAGATGTTAAATAAATACGCCAGAGAACCCAGTATAAAGCCTTTAATATCGATATTAGAAGCGTTAAAGCAAGACGCACATAACGAATCACTTTTAGCACAACTTGCTGATACATGGAGGAGTCTTGGCGTGTTTCAAGGCACAGTTTTAACCTATGTGCCCTATTTCTATACTTTTATAGCTGATGATATTTTTGGAGATAAGAAATAAATGGTGTCAGTGATTAAAGAGGGCGTAGCCGTTTTTACTAAATGCATTTGAAAACACATCAGCGCCTTATCCATTCTGAAATGCAAAAAGTGGTTTCTCATGTACAGCGCGACACAAAAGAGTGGGTGTTGAATACCCTGATGATTGAAGATTGTGATGTGTGGTGGTCAAGTAAACCTGACTTATTACCCGGCTAAAGTACGTTAGGGTACGGAGGGATTAAATTTTGACCAGCCATTTATGGGCTGATAACATTGAGTAAAATCTATAAATAGAGCAATGGAGTTGCTATGCCAAGACGTGCAAGGATGTACCTGCCAGACCTTCCTTATCAATTCGACAAGGTATACCCCGCTTACAGGCTTTGAGTTGGCGTTGTAGAATTGATCTCTTCAGATTAAACCCCACCAGAATGCACTACTTCATAATAAATTTTTTCTAACTCATTTTTGTGCTCGGTTTCTTCGTGGCTCA
>CAZALW010000449.1:0-2323 GCA_964485705.1 uncultured Thiotrichaceae bacterium | reverse complement strand
GATAAGTCGAACCGTGTTGATATACGCGACTTAATGCTGGTGACCATTGATGGTGCCGATGCCAGAGACTTTGATGATGCGGTGTACTGTGAACCGACTGCTAACGGCTGGAAATTGATAGTCGCTATTGCCGATGTTGCGCACTATGTTGATGTCGAATCAGCGCTGGATGTGGAGGCCTATGAGCGTGCTACCTCGGTTTATTTTCCGGGTCGCGTGGTTCCTATGTTGCCGGAGGCGTTATCAAATGGGCTGTGTTCTATCAACCCTGAAGTAGACCGTTTATGTATGGTCTGCGAAATATTTATTGATAAACAGGGTGAAATAGAAAACTACGATTTTAAAGAAGCGGTGATGCGCTCACATGCCAGGCTTACCTACACACAAGTAGCTAATGCGCTTGCAGGTGAGGGGACGGGTGAAATTTCTGCAGAAGTGTATCCGCATATTGAAAACCTGAATAATATGTATCAGGCACTAGATGGTGCAAGAAGGCAACGTGGAACCATTGAATTTGATACCACAGAAACCATCATTAACTTTACTGATGATAAACGCATAGACAGTATTCGTCCTTCAGAGCGCAATGATGCCCATAAAATAATTGAAGAATGCATGATTTCAGCCAATGTTTGTGCAGCAAAATTTATTGCTAAAAATAAAACGCCGTGTTTGTACCGTGTGCATGAAGATCCCACCAGTGAAAAAATTGAAGATTTGCGCGGGTTTTTATCTGATCTCGACTTAAAACTGGGTACGCCATCGCGAAAAATTGTTTCCAGTGACTATGCTGAGTTGAGTTCGATCATAAAACAACGTGATGATTTTCACATGATTCAAACACTGATGTTACGTTCCATGAAGCAGGCAATTTATATAGCAGAAAATTCAGGTCATTTCGGATTGGCATTAACGCATTACGCACATTTTACTTCACCGATTCGCCGTTATCCTGATTTATTGGTACATCGTGCTTTAAAACACATTATCCTCCACAAAGGCGGCAAACGTAAGAAATCGGATTACATGTACACACAAACACGCATGGCGCAAATGGGTGAGCATTGTTCAAGCAATGAGCGACGTGCCAATGAAGCAACACGTGATGCTGAATTCGCACTAAAATGTGAATATATGCTGGATAAAATCGGTCAAAGTTTTGATGCACATGTCACTGGTGTGGTGCAATTTGGTCTGTTTGTTGAATTAAACGAACACTTTGTTGAAGGTTTGATTCATATTACCAATCTGCCTAAGGATTATTATGTGTTTGATCCAAAAACACATCAACTGGTCGGTGAAAACCGGGGTATAAAATTTGGCTTAAATGACCAGCTGCGTATTTGTGTTACCCGTGTTGACATGGATGAGCGTAAGATTGATTTTGAGTTGATCTCTGAACATTAAAAATTAAAAACATTAGCCGCGAAGAACGCAAAAGACGCAAAATAAAACATTTTAATCTTTTTTTTCTTTGCTTTTTTTGCGTCTTTTGCGTTCTTCGCGGCTAATGTTTTTTATTGTGTTTGTGCTGAGTTAAATTATGTCAAAAAAATCACAAGAATTAATCTACGGTATTCACGCAGTTGAAGCTGCTATCAGAAACCAGCCGGAAAATGTTTTGCAGGTTTTTGTGCAGCAGGGACGTAATGATAACCGCATAAAAAAAATAATAGAGCTGGCGAAAAATTCCGGCGTATCGCTGCAGTCAATTTCCAATGATAAATTAAAAGAAAAATGTTCAAAGGTCGAACATCATGCCAGGCACCAGGGTGTGGTCGCAGAGCTGCGTGCTAACAAGTCCAGCGCAGTATCGCTTGATACACTTTTAGAAAAAGAATCATTACTGTTGCTGGTGCTGGACGAAGTGCAGGATCCACATAATATTGGTGCTTGCCTGCGTACCGCAGATGCAGTGGGTGTTGATGCGGTGATTGTGTCAAAAAATCGCAGCCCTGCATTAACCCCGGTTATGCGAAATGTTGCCAGCGGTGCAGCTGAAACCGTGCCTTACATTATGGTGTCAAACCTGGCACGTGCTTTAGAAAAAATAAAACAAAGTCATGTCTGGGTGATGGGTACCAGTGGTGATGCAAAGAACAGCATTCATAATGCCAGTGACAGCAGCAATATGGGTAAACGAGTGGCGCTGGTGATGGGGTCTGAAGGCAAAGGCATGAGGCGTTTAACGCGTGATGCCTGTGATGAGCTTGTTTGTATTCCAATGCAAGGTAGTGTTGAAAGCCTGAATATCTCAGTTGCTACAGCAGTTTGTTTATATGAAATCCGTCGTCAGCAAAAAGATACTGTTTAATAATGCCCG
>CAZALW010000448.1:0-2340 GCA_964485705.1 uncultured Thiotrichaceae bacterium | reverse complement strand
GTATTTAACACAAAAGAAGCATGATCTTGTTGTGCTCTAAAAATAATAAAAAACTATGCTTACATTGCTGCTAAAAAGGACTGCTTAATGTTACTTAGAAATGGTATTGCAGGCGTTATGCACGATTTATCCGTAAAAAATGAAGTCGAACATGCGCAGATAGACTTTATCAATAGTAACCGTGTCAATTCAATAACAACCATGTCGATTAGCGCTTTGCTGCTCTATTTTTTTCTTGGTTCTCAAGTTTCTTCACCTGCAATTGTTTATTGGATAGTCACCATTCTTCTGGTTGATATTTTTCGTCTGACTGCGGTTTTTTTATTTCGTAGGAATAAAAAAAATAATCAGATTAATTATCATGTTGCCGAATTACACATTCTTATAGGTACAATATTATCGGGTCTGTGCTGGGGTGGACTGGCTGTTATCATGATCCCTGTATTAAGTGGAGCAAGTCTGATGTTCCTGTTGCTTATACTGATAGTCATGGCCACAGCATCAACCACCACGTTGTCATATCAGCTCAAATTTACAATGATTTTTATACCACTCGTGTTAGTGCCAATTATGCTGGTTTTACCAATCCAGACATATTTTACAGGCACTCAAATATGGTTATTAGAAGTTGCATTAGTTGCATTGATGCTTTTTTTATTAAAAAATGCAAAAAATTTCCATGACAGTTTTGAGCATATGTTGCAGCTACAGGTAGTGTCAAACAAACATGAGCAGGAACTAATGGTTCAAACTAAAAAAGCAGAATCAGCTAATCGTGCAAAATCAGAGTTTTTAGCAAACATGTCACATGAGTTACGCACACCAATGCACGCAATTCTTGGTTTTTCGAGTCTGGGTAGTAACAAGGTTGGCACTGCTGCAGATGAAAAAATATCAGGTTACTTCATGCGTATTAATGAAAGTGGACAACGCTTATTGTATTTACTAAATGACTTACTTGATTTATCCAAGCTTGAAGCTGGCCGTATGGACTTTGACTTTGCCGAAAATGATTTGCAGGAATCAATAAAAATCATTACTGATGAGTTAGCGCCTTTATTTCTAGAGCGCTGTTTAACAGTAGACGTTGAGCCTTCCAGTGTTAATACCGTCGCTATTTATGATAATGAAAAAATAGAACAGGTAATCCGCAATTTACTTTCTAATGCCATCAAGTTTACGCCTGACGGTTTTAGCATTTTGATTTATTTTGAAGAAACCTTATTGTATTCCAAAGAAGACCCTTTTGAGGAAGCGGCCACTTCCGCTATATCTGTTTCTATTATGGATCAGGGGACGGGTATTCCAGAAAGTGAGCTTGGCACGATATTTGAAAAATTTGTACAGTCAAGTAAAACAGAAAACGGTGCAGGAGGGACAGGTCTTGGTTTGTCGATCAGTAAAGAAATTATAGAAGGCCATGGTGGCACTATTCAGGCAAGAAATAGCACCAAAGAGAGTGGTGCAATATTTACCTTCTCCTTACCGCGGGAACATCAACAAACTGCTGATGATGAAATGTTGATGTAAAAAAATCCCCTTAAAAACATAACTCAAAGACTATGAACCGAAAGTTACCGCTCTACTTATATCTTTTATGAGGTTTGATAATGTCGATCGATAACAATATGGTAATACCATAATAGTATTGATGAGGCGAGCCAAGATAACTCTAATTAAATCAGCGTATCACAACCCCTTTGTCGGTCTTACTGATCTTCATGTAATCAAAACGAACCAGCTCATGCTGGATCCACTGGTAACGTTTTTCTTAACCGTATCAAGCCTGAAAATAACCGATTGTGTGCCATCTAAGAATTGTGATAGCTGCTCGATGCTTTTGAGTTCTTTTAGTTTCATAATCGTTTTCATCATAGGTTGATGATGATTATTAACCAGTTTATACGCTTTCAGACGCATTTCATGCTGGAAACACGCCTTATGTTCAGACTCATTTCATTTTGGACAAGGCTGCTGCTTGTCCAAAATGCTAGCGCGCGCTATCATTTTAGCTGTAATTAATAACAGGTGTCACAGCATGGCGAATATCAGTGTAAGGAAAATAGATGATGAGCTGATAACAAGGCTTAGGATGAGAGCGACTCAACATGGGGTTTCTATGGAAGAAGAAGTTCGACAACTTATTAAACAGGCAGTATCAGACTCAGACCGCATCGGTGACATGGCCGTATTGTATTTTGGCGAGCAATATGGTGACGAACTAGAACTTCCCACTCATTTACCTCACGAACCTTTGGACTTATCGTCTTGATTGTCCTGGATACCAATATCATATCGGAAATCATGCGCCCAAAACCAGAAACGCGGGTAATCAAATGG
>CAZALW010000447.1:0-2340 GCA_964485705.1 uncultured Thiotrichaceae bacterium | reverse complement strand
TTATCAATTAATTTATTGATACGTTTTAATGTTTTTTTATCTTGGCTTTGCCAGTAAATATAATCTGACCAGCCTGCATCAGTCCATGCTAAGTTCTTACTCATTTAGTAAGTCTCTTTCCTTGATTTTACCTTGACGGTATTGCTCTATAGATTTATTGAGGTGCTCTGCATTTGCAGGGCTTTTAAGTAAATAGACTGTTTCCATAAGACTATTGTAAAAGTCTAAAGACATCACAACTGCATCATCGCTATCGCGACGCGTAATTACAGCGCAGTCTGCATCATTAACTACCTGATCTAAAACAGATTTAAGTGCATTTCTTGCTTCGGTGAATGAGATAATACGCATTGTTACAACTCCTTACATGTACGATATATTGTACAAGTATAGCGTATGGGGTGGACATGTGCAATATATGGGACATGTTTTTAGAAAGCTAACGTCGAAAATAACTGGGCGTTAAAAGCGCCGCGCGTTTTTGGCGCGACGCTTTTAACGATCCATGTTGATTTGTTTTGTTATATTTTGTTTTTAATTTCATCAAGTTACAAAATATGTTGCTATTATGCGCACGCGGTATATACTATTGGATATATACCAATATAGAGAGGTGGTGATATGAGCGCACAAATAGCCAAGATATTTATGAACGGACGTAGCCAAGCCGTTCGCTTACCTAAAGAATACCGTTTTGATACTGACGAGGTTTACATTACAAAGCAAGGGGATAACATAATTATTTCTGCAAAAGAACCAACCTGGGATGAATTTTTTGATTCTAAATCTGTTTTTGGTAATGATTTTTTACAAGACAGGCTTGATGAACAACCTCAGGAAAGGGGTTTTGATTGATGTTTATGCTTGATACCAATATTTGTATTTATGTTTTAAAAAAACACTCTAATAAATTAAGGCACAAATTTAAAGCGATAAAAGATATTTGTATTTCATCTGTTACTTATGGGGAGCTGTGCTTTGGGATAGAGAATGGAAATAACAATTTAAAAGAAGAGAGATGGCGACAACTTGATATTTTTACACAAAGATTGTTAATAGAACCTTGGGATGAAAATGCTGGTAGGCATTATGGCTCAATTCGAGCGCAACTAAAAAAAGAAGGTACACCAATAGGAAATAATGATCTTTTAATTGCAGCACATGCTCGAAGTATTAATGCTGTGCTAGTTACAAATAATGTTCGTGAATTTAATCGTGTGCCAAATCTTACAGTTGAAAACTGGGTTTCAGAGTAGGGCTTTTAAAAATATAACGTCGCAAATCACCGGCGGTTAAAAGGGTTGCGCGTTTTTTGCGCGACGCTTTTAACCGTCCGAGTGAATTTGCCTTGTATGCCCAAAAGCTACCCGAACACTTCATGTAATATATCTGGTCGCTGTTTAGCAATTTGTATAAGAGACATGGCTGCACGACTTGGTTTACGGCGACCTTGCTCCCAATCTTGGAGTGTGCGTACTGAAACGCCTAGTAGTTCAGCAAAACGAGATTGAGACAGCCCAGTTTTTTGACGAGCCTCAATAACAGGAGGTAATTCCACTGTTTCAATGTGCCCCACATGTCCTGTTTTTATGCTACGTACAGCCTCTAGTGTTTCTTTCCACACATCTCGCTTGGAATCACGTTCAATAAGTTTTTTTTCATTCATAACCATCGACAAGCTCCTCTTTCAGTGCTCTGAGAATGTGAGCGGGAATATTTTCTTTGTTTGATTTTGCATAAATAGTAAGCAACCAAAGCAATCCTTTGGTTGGTGCGGTGAAATAAATTATCCGTACACCCCCGCGTTTCCCTTGACCTTTTCGTGCCCATCTTATTTTGCGAATACCACCAGAGCCTGGGACAACATCACCAGCTTCTGGGTTTTCAGCTACCCATGCAGAGAATTCACCGCGTTCTTCCTCAGACCAGTAATTTGGCCACAACTTAGTAAATATTGGCGATTCAATAATTGTAATCATTTTCTAATTATACGGCAATGCCGTACTTTTGCAATAGCTTAGCGATAAGTTGGTGTTTAAGGGGCTAACGAGGCTGTAGAAAAACCTCTAAATCTACAAAATTCACTGTATTTTCAAGAATGTATAAAAGTGTAAATGCATGTACAACACTCCTGTATGCTTAATATAATGCTTTATATATAGATTAAATGAAAAATACATTCTACGATTAGTTAAATTTTTATTAATCGTTCAAATCGTCTTATATTTTTATACTGCCTCAACTCGAGGTTTTTCTACAGCCTGAACGTCGCAAATCACCGGCAGTTAAAAGTGTTGCGCGTCTTTTGCGCGACGCTTTTAACTGTCCGAGTGCATTTGT
>CAZALW010000446.1:0-2345 GCA_964485705.1 uncultured Thiotrichaceae bacterium | reverse complement strand
TATTCACTATTCACTATTCACTATTCACTATTCACTATTCACTATTCACTGCCTTTCACTGTACTAAACGCTGTATGTCATTAAATATGGCGACACTCATCAATAGTGCGAGCATAACAATGCCCACTTGCTGCCCTCTTAATTCAAATGCCTCAGACACTGGCGAGCCTTTAACTATTTCAATTAAATAATAAAACAGATGGCCGCCATCCAGCATTGGCACTGGCAACAAATTCAATACGCCAAGGCTAACAGAGATCACAGCAAGGAATGATAGAAAAGAAACCAGACCAATACTTGCGGTAACACCTGCGTATGTGGCAATAGTTATTGGCCCGGAAATATTAGACAACGCGGCTTCACCGGTAATCATCTTCCATAAAACACGAAGTGTTAAGCTAGACATATCCCAGGTTTTTACCGTCGCTTTTGTTATTGCCTCAAGTGGCGAATACTCAATATGCGTGACCAGTTGCTGCCTCACCTCATCAGATATATATTGGTATGCGCCAATAAAACCCTGTTCACCGTCTTTACCGCTTTTATCATTAACTGCTCGGCTTTGTGGAATAACAGTGAGTGATTTTTCAATGCCACTCCGCAAAACCACAAACTGCATGGCTTTGTTTGGTTTGTCACGAATCATTTTAACCAGGCTTAACCACTGATCTATTTCTATGCCATCAACTTGCAATATGATGTCATTTTTTTGTAAACCTGCATTCTCAGCGGCGCTGTTTTCAATAACACCACCAATTTCGGCTGTTAGCTCTGGCCACCACTGCGAAAAACCGATTAACTTAAAGATATCACCTTCATTCTTCAGTAAACGTATTTCACCAAGTGCTAACTTGCGACTGATTTCTATGCCGTCAATATTACGCACAAGTATCTGAATATTACCGCCATCAAGCCCTTGATCCAGTATCGCCAGCCTGAATTCATTCCAGGATCTGATAGATCTATCACCCACTTTTAAGACTTCATCGCGTTTTTCAAAACCGGCTTGTTCCGCAATGCTACCCACTTCGGTTTCACCGACTAACGGACGATCAACGGTTGCACCTAACATGAACACAAGCCAGTATAAAAAGATGGCTAATATGAAATTAAATGCCGGACCGGCAAAAACGATAGCAATGCGCGTACTGACCTTCTGATTATTAAAGGCACGTTTTTTATCTTTTTCCGCAACCTCACCTTCACGCTCGTCAAGCATCTTGACATAGCCACCAAGGGGAATCGCTGCGACAATGTATTCTATCTCGTCACCTTCAGCCGTTTTTCTACGCCAGGTAAACAGCGGCTTGCCAAAACCAACAGAGAAACGCAATACTTTTACGCCGGCTTTACGGGCGACCCAGTAGTGCCCGAACTCATGAAAAGTAACCAGTACGCCGATAGCGATGATGAAGAAAAAGATATTGTATAAAATACTCATAAGTTACTGTATCAAACTCTGTTTATAAAACATTATTTTTCCGCAAATGGACGCAAATAAACGCGACTAAAAAGATTAAAAATGTTTTATTTGCGTTCATTTTCGGAAAAAATTTAATGCGTTGTCGCAACATACTTATTTGTTATTGTTCTCGCCATAACATCGACTTCCAGTATCTTTTCAATTGAACCTGTGTCCTGGCTTAGGTCTGCCTTATTCAAGGTTTTTTCTATTAAAGTGGCAATATCGGTAAAACCGATTTTTTCTTCCAGAAAAGCGGCAACAGCAACTTCATTTGCTGCATTTAATACGATGCTTGCACAGCCACCTGCTTTTATTGCCTGGTAGCACAATCTTAGACAAGGAAAACGCTCTAAATCCGGTTGTTCAAACTCCAGCTTTGCGACATCAAATATATTCAGTGGTTCAACACCAGCATTAATTCTTTCCGGCCATGCCAGTGCATGCGCTATTGGTGTACGCATATCCGGGTTGCCTAATTGTGCCAATACTGAGCCATCATTATATGTCACCATAGAATGAATCACGCTTTGCGGATGTACTACCACGTCAATATTATCGATATCCATATCGAATAACCAGTATGCCTCTATTAACTCAAGACCCTTGTTCATCAGTGTCGCTGAGTCCACCGAGATTTTTTTGCCCATATCCCAATTTGGATGATTGATCGCCTGCGCCGGTGTGACATCATGTAACTGATCGGCAGAAAAAGCTCTAAATGGACCACCGCTGGCAGTTAACAAAATACGTGCAATTCCTGAGTTTGTCTGCTTATTCGTCATTTTAACCGATGAATGATGCTGTGTGAAAGCATCTGGCAAACATTGGAAAATAGCATTATGTTCGCTATCGACCGGCATTAATAAAGCATTATTGTCTC
>CAZALW010000445.1:0-2360 GCA_964485705.1 uncultured Thiotrichaceae bacterium | reverse complement strand
CAGGGTAACTTCCCGTTGCAGGAACGCCCTTTTAAGGCTATTGCGAAACAACTCAACAGTAACGAAGATCTGTTAATAGAAACCGTTAAACAACTAAAGGCTAATAAACTGCTCACCCGGTTCGGTCCTTTGTATGATGCCGCTCGCCTCGGTGGCGGTTTAACACTGGCGGCAATCGTGGTGCCAGAGGAGCGATACCAGGATGTGACCAAACTGGTTAACGCCTATCCTGAAGTTGCTCACAATTACCGACGTGAGCATGAACTCAACATGTGGTTCGTGCTGGCGACAGAAACCCCGGTTGAAATCATTCAGGTACTCTCATCAATCGAAAAAACAACCGGTTTGACGGTGTATAACTTTCCCAAACAGCAGGAGTTTTATATTGGTTTGTGGCTGCATTTGTCTGCTGAAGGCAACCACACTACCATACCTGTCCCCCGGCAAGAGAGCGTTAACACAGCTGCAAAAAATAAGCGACTTGATGATACTGACCGGAAACTTATCAACATCACACAAACCGGTTTTGCTATAGAACACTCACCCTATCTGAAGATTGCAAGCGAGTTAGACATCACACAACAGGAAGTATTGCTACGGTTAAACAACATGCTGTCTAGCGGCATCATTCGTCGTATTGGTGCAGTACCCAATCACTACCGACTCGGACTAACAGCAAACGGCATGACAGTATGGGAGGTAGACGATAACAAAATTACCAAACTGGGAAACCTCATCGGCCAGCTGGACTTTGTCAGCCACTGTTACCAACGCCCTCGCCACATGCCTATATGGCGCTATAACCTGTTTGCCATGGTGCATGGTGCCAACAAAAACGAGGTTAATGAAAAAGTGAAACAAATTGAAGCCGTATTAGGTAAAAACTGCAAAGCACACGACACCCTGTTCAGCTCTGAAATTCTGAAAAAAACCGGACTGCGATTAGCGGCCTGACCGATTGTTAAACCACTAAACAAATAGCAACAATCTAGATAAATACTCCAACGGTACAAATACTATGTTTCGATTAAGCCAATACATGCACGCCCTAAAAGCCGATCCAAACAACAAGCCTCGCAGACCCATTGGCTCCGCTGTGCGTAAACCGACCGGCCCTGTGGTTATATGGAACTTAATACGGCGTTGCAATCTCACCTGTAAACATTGTTATGCCACCTCAGCCGATAAGGATTTTCCCGGTGAACTCGATACCGCTGGCGTATATAGTGTGATGGATGATTTAAAAGATTTTGGCGTACCCGTATTAATACTTTCTGGCGGTGAGCCACTAATGCGTCCCGATATTTTTGAAATATCACATCACGCCAAAGACATGGGCTTTTATGTTGGCCTGTCTTCCAACGGCACACTGATTACTGAAGACAATATCCAGGATATCGTTGATGTCGGTTACAACTATGTCGGCATCAGTATCGACGGCATGCGCGAAACACATGATAAATTTCGCCGCAAACAGGGCTCCTATGATGAAGCCTTACGCGGCATACGCTTATGCCGTGATGCAGGCATTAAAGTGGGGCTGCGTTTTACCCTGACACAGGATAACAAACATGATTTACCTGCGCTGCTGCAATTAATGAATGATGAAGATGTTGACAAATTCTACCTTTCACATCTCAATTATGCCGGTCGTGGCAATAAAAACCGGGGCGATGATTTACACCACCAGATGACACGTGCCGCCATGGATCTGTTATTCGAAACCTGCTGGAACGATGTAACCGCCGGCAGGCACCGTGAATTTGTTACCGGCAACAATGATGCTGATGGTGTCTACCTGTTAATATGGGCAAGACAACATCTACCCCAGTATGCCGAACAAATCGAGACCATGTTAAATAACTGGGGTGGTAATTCATCAGGGGTCAATATTGCCAATATCGATAATATCGGTAATGTACACCCCGATACCATGTGGTGGGATTACACCATTGGTAACATTAAACAACGGCCTTTTTCTGAAATATGGATGGACACTAGCGATCCTTTAATGGCAGGTCTAAAATTAAAATCACGACCTGTTGAAGGGCGTTGCGCCAGCTGTCAATACATTAACATCTGTGGCGGCAACTCACGTACCCGCGCCTGGTCGTTAAGTGGCAACTTCTGGGCAGAGGATCCGGGGTGTTATCTGGAAAATAACGAGATTGGTGTCGATGACGAGCAACAGCGGTTACAGCTAACCCCCTGGTCACGCCAGACCACAAAAAAAACTAACCATGCGAGTTTAAAAACAACATAACTACTCAGCGTAATTTGCAGCCAAGGGGACAGACCTCAGGTCTGCCCCCAATGCCAGTAAGTTAAGCAATATTACGGGCAGTTTGTCATTTCGACCG
>CAZALW010000444.1:0-2366 GCA_964485705.1 uncultured Thiotrichaceae bacterium | reverse complement strand
ACTCGCTTTAGCTGTATTTATAAAGCGCTCGCAATCTGAGACAAATTAGCGCTGTTGGATGGCATTATCCATGAAATTCTTTTTATGTCAAATAATTTTATTTCTTTTTGTTTATAGACAACTAAGAGAGTTTTGCACATGGGAGTAAAAAACGCATTTGAAAACTGTCGTAAACCTTAAAAATTTTATTTTCCGCAAATACACGCTAATAAACGCACACGAAACCTTATTTTAATTTTTTATTGCGTTTATTAGTGTGTATTTTCGGAGTAGAGGTACATGGAAGTACCGTTTACGAACCAAAGGATGGAAAAATTTTTTATTTGAGGCTTTTGTACAATAAATCCATTCGTGCAAAGGCATCAATAATATTTACTTTGTAGATAGCTCCATGTATTCATCCATTTCTATGTCAGAAAGCGGCTGATTATTTTCAAGTTTATCGGTTAAAAATTCATATCGATCTTCAATGCTAAGGCGTTCGATAATGTTTTTGTACACCTCAAGAATGTTGTCTGTATTTTCTGTTTCCGGGGTTTGCAACATAGACATAGTCTGAAACGCATTTTCATGTTCACTGCCACGGAAGCGTTCAAGCAAAGCAGCGCTGGAGATTTCCTGATTTGACTCAATGGTTTGCTGCAAGGTGTGCAACAACGGCAGCCCTTTTTTAAAGGCCTGCTTAAAACTATCGGGCACTGTGTGTTGTGAAGCTAATACAGGGTTTTGTATCAGTAAGGCGATGGCGATGCGAGTTTTGTTTATCAGGATTTGTTGACCGCGAATAGCTTTTACCTGTTTTGGTTTAACCTGTTTTTTATTGGAGGCTGTTATTATTTTTGCTTCCAATGTTTGTTGGCTTAAGCCGACCAGTGAAGATAATTCTTCGATTAACAAATCTTTAAACAAACTGTTAAACATTTTTTGAATTAATTTATTGGCTTTATTAGCAAGTTGAGCTTTACCTTCTTTGCTGCTGATATCTGATTCAGATTTTAAATGTTCAAATAAAAATTCAGATAAGGTGGAGGCATTTTTAATGCGTTGCTCGAAGGCCTGCTTGCCTTCTTTGCGCACCATAGTGTCGGGATCTTCTTTTTCTGGCAGAAAAAGAAATTTAGCAATCATGCCGTCGCGGATTACGCTAAGCGTATTCTCCAGCGCACGCCAGGCAGCTTTTTTGCCTGCGCTGTCGCCGTCATAACAAAATATTACTTCATGCGTGGTGCGAAATGTTTTTTGGATTTGTTCGGTGGTGGTGGCAGTGCCCAGTGAGGCTACTGCATAGTTGATGCCATGCTGCGCCAGCGCGACCACATCCATATAACCTTCAACCACGATGATACGCTCTATTTTTCTTAATGCCTGTTTGGTTTCATATAAACCATACAGCTCAAAACCTTTATGAAAAACCGTGTTTTCCGGTGAGTTTAAATATTTGGGTTCACCTTTGTCGAGTATGCGGCCACCAAAGCCGATCACTCTTCCACGTTGATCGGTAATGGGAAAAATAATGCGATCACGAAAACGGTCATAAGTTTTGTTATTTTCTTTATTAACAATTAAACCGGTTTTGTTCAGGCTGTTTAAGTTTTCAGTGGTTTTGCCGAGATGACGAATTAAAAAATCCCAGCCATCAGGTGCATAACCAATGTTAAATTGTTTGGCAATGTCACCGGAAAGCCCGCGTTGTTTAAGATAGTTGATGGCGCGTTCTGAACTTTTTAACTGTTGCTGAAAGAGTTCGCTGGCCTGTTTTAATATGTCATAAAACGGTTGTTTATCCTGTTGTTTTTGTCCTGAGAATCTGTTTTTTCCCAGGCCATTATTTTCATGCGGTACATCCAGGTGCTGATCAGCGGCGAGTGATTCTATGGCATCAACGTAACTGAGGTGTTCGTAGTCCATTAGAAAACCAATGGCATTACCTTTTGCATGGCAGCCAAAACAATAAAAAAATTGTTTCGGTTCACTAACCGTAAAGGAAGGGGTTTTTTCGTTATGAAACGGGCAGCAGGCGGTAAATTCCTTGCCTTTTCTTTTTAGTGGCACACGTGCATTAATGACTTCGACAATGTCCGTTCTTGCGATTAGGTCATCAATAAAATTTTGCGGGATACGACCGGGCATGGTTATTAATTACTAATTACTAATTACTAATTACTAATTACGAATTACTAATATTTTTTGGTGTTGTTTGTGTGTTTGTTCTTTTTGTTTTTCATGTGTGTTTCTCCTGATTTTTCGTTTAGCGGTTGCGAGTCGTTATGTTGGCAAAAAACATGCCCCATCAATTCGTAATTCATAATTCGTAATTAGTAATTAATCTCCTACGGGTGCAGATTTACAAAGGATAGCTGGCGGGG
>CAZALW010000443.1:0-2366 GCA_964485705.1 uncultured Thiotrichaceae bacterium | reverse complement strand
ATAAATGTCTGTTGGACTATGCCGCCTTTCAGACTGGTACACTCTATATAATGGGGATTGTATTTCAGCGATCACTTTGGTTGCCACCTTTGAGCCTGGCTGATGTGCCCTAACTCTCGATCATGGCTAGTCGAACCAATCTATTTTGCACGTCCCTGCCTGTTTTTTTGTTATTTCCTGTTCAGTGTAAGGTATTTTAACGCTCTTGAATATAGCTACCCATCAAGCAGTTAGCTGCCCGTATTAATAGCTTTTTTTATGTTAACGCCTCAACTTATCTTGTCAGCATGGCATCCACCTCGATAATGGTAATACAGGATCTATTGTTTTTATAAACATCAGGCGTCCTTTTTTGCATTTGGGGCAGGTACACACGGATAACTCATCATTTTCTTCTTTATTTTTTAACGCTTTCGGTTTTGCCAGTGCTTTACGAATGATGGTCAGTGACGTTTTTCGACAACGGTTTGACAGCAACCCATAATGACGGATGCGCATCAGGCCTTTAGGCAGGATATGCATCAGGAACCGTCTAATAAACTCTGCACAGTGAAGCGTCATGATACCGGACTTGTTTTCTCGGTAATTTTTATAACTGAACGTTACCTGGTCTTTATCCATACCGATAAGGCGTTGATTACTGATCGCAATACGATGAGTGTAGCGAGCCAGGTAAGCAATAATGCGATCCGTGTGGTTGAGACAAGGCTTGCTATACACTACCCAGTTCTTTTGCATGAGCTGATTGAGAACGCTGTCGATCTCATCGACTCGGGTAATACGATGTAATTTCCCCTGAGTCACACATGCTCGTAATGCACTGACCATCTTGCCTCGAAAACAACGTGACAATGCCTTTACCGGAAACAGGTAGGTACTATGAGCGCCATGCCATTGCTGGTCTTCACCCAGTGCGCCACCGGGTATCAGGCAGTGCAGATGAACATGCTGACTCATGTTTTGTCCCCAGGTATGTAACACACCAGTCATGCCCAACTTCCCGTTTAATCGTTTAGGATCCCCCGCAAAGGCTTTAAGGGTTTGCCATACGCACTGAAATAACATCGCGTATATTTCTTCAGGATGCAACTGCATCCAGCCATTGAGTTCATGCGGCAGAGTAAAGACCAGATGGTAATAGGTGACTGGCAGGACATCCTGCTGCTGGCGCTCTGTCCACCGCCTCGTGGCTCGCTGCTGACATTGAGGGCAATGGCGATCTCTGCAGCTGTGATACAAAGGCACCTGAGTGTCACAATGGTCACACTGATATTGTAGTCCACCTAATGCTGGAGTATGGCAGTTCAGTAAGTGGCGACAGACTTTCAATCGATGGCTATCCAGTTTATGAGCATGACTGTAGTTATCCAGATGTTGCTGTAACAATTGTTGAACGGAGAGGCTATTCATGACCCACCTCCAACTGACCCACCAGGTCGCTAAAAATGACGTTACCTTGCAAATAATCTGGAACCCAATGCACGTAACGTAAAGTAGACTGCAGGTTGGTGTGACCCAGCTGATGCTGCAGTTTATGAATCGCTAATCCATTTTCCAGTTGGTGTGTGGCATAGGCATGGCGCAGGCTATGGATACCACCGACTTTCTGTATATCGACTTCATTCTTTGCTCGCTTGAATATTTTTTGTACGGTAGTAATACTCAAGTGACGTTTAGGCGTATTACTATTGGGAAAGAGCCAGTGTCTGGGATGCTCACTCTGCCAATACTGACGTAACGCTTTTAATAACATCAACGGTAAAACAACCGCTCTGTCTTTAGCGCCTTTCCCCTGTTCTACTCGCAATAGTTTACGTTCGCCATCAATATGATTGATTTTAAGGGCGACTAACTCGCTGACGCGTAACCCACAACCATAGCAAGTAAGAAGCATGATTCGATGTTTGTGATTATCACAGGCATCAATGATTTTCTTCACTTCTTGCCTCGTCAGTAGTTCTGGAATCTTTTGTGCCCGTTTCGGGTATTGAATCGGAATATCAAATTGCGTCCAGTGAAGCACTTGTAAATACAAGAAGCGAATACCATTGAGATGCAGCCTGCAACTGGCACCACAAAGCCCTCTTTCTTTGACCAGGTAAATAAAATAGTTTTGGATCTGATCAACTTGAAGTTGGTCAGGAGACTTATGGAAATAAGCTGCCAGTGATCTGACTGAGGCAAGGTAGCTTTTGTGTGTGCGTTTTGAAAAACCACGCTGTTGCATGGCATCAATCATTTGTTGACGTAAGGGTGTCATCGTTCTTCTCCTGTATTAAGGCCTGAATAGGCCAGGAGTACTTTTGAGTGAAATAAACGTAAAAAGTTAGGGGGATTAAAGCTACCGCGTAGCGGTTTAGTTCAAC
>CAZALW010000442.1:0-2383 GCA_964485705.1 uncultured Thiotrichaceae bacterium | reverse complement strand
CAGGTTTTTTAACTTAGCCTGCAGTATGACTAAGTCGTCCTTACTATGAACTTCAATCAATTTGTCGAACTTATCTGAACCTATTTTTTTAAACAGGTCAATGATGGCATTAATCGGTGTAACTATGCTAATAACAATAACAATCGCCATGAATACACTTAATATCACTATCAGCAATGTCAAACCCACTTTTAAAAATATGAAATCATTTTTCTGTTCAATACGATTATTTAGCAACACGGTCAGCTCAGTTGTCAGGCTATCAAACAAGTGGGACACTGTACTGATGGTATCGCTACCTGTGTTAAAAAATTCAGCAGAATCCATGCCATCATCCATGCCATCTGCATAAATCAGACCTTCGTCGACGGCATCCAGAAATAGCTGAGCTGATGATGTAAACGCACTCAACTGACTCGACAACAATGATGCCAATTCAGGGTTATACTTTATTGCTATATCGATATTACGTCCGATAGTATTAATTTGATCTTTTAGCAGTGCAGCCCTGATTGTGATATCAGATACCTGCTTTTCTCCAAGATTGCCTGTTGCTAACATGCGAGAACCTTTACCGCGTACAATGCCGAGAACATCCAATAAGGGTGCAATACGAAAAACCATCACATCCATCAGATAATAACTGCCCAATTCTGTATCAAGAATGAGTTTGCTGGTATCACCGACATGTACGATCATGTCATTGATGTTATTTACCAAAACACTATGCTGGGCAAAACTTTTACTCGCTTTCATATTTTCTGCTGCAAGGCTAAGTTGCGACCAGTCAGACTTAAAAGACTGCCATCGCTGGTTCATATCCAGTGTTTCTCCGAAACGGGCATGGATGATTTCAACCGCATCAATCGCATCGCTAATCTGTTGACGCTTTTGTAACAGCTTTGACTGGAATGATTCATCACCACCGAGCAGTGCATTGGTCATACCACGGTGCTGTGCAACATTTACCGCTAAATGCTTCAATGGTTTTATGTATTCAACACCATAGGTTTTCAGTGTATCGTCATTAACCGTCTTATTTAACTCGTTGAATAGCAAAGCCATTAAACCCACAATGGGTATAATCAAGGCGAGAATAACAATACCAAGCTTACGAGAAAGTTTGACATTGTTAAGTAAATTCAAACGCTGCATCAATGCTACTTTAGATGTGCTGCCAGGGTTTTCTGTGCCGAGGTTTTCTGCACCTGGGTTTTCTGACTTGTCCACTGTTATGTTATTCATTTATTTCCCCGTATATTTGGTATAAAAACACCATCTGTCATATTACAACAGCATTATTTGATTCAAATCAACTTGAACGCAATTAGAGTATCGACAAAAACCTGTGAAAGTATAGGGAAAAATAAAAATAAAAGGACACAATTGTCCTTTTATTTTGTGACAGGTAATAAAAATGTCGTGGTAACAGGAGTTATAACCGGGGAAATGGCTATAATCGAGCCCGTGTTACCATGAAACAGGGTTAAATCGTGAAAAATACCTCCCCTCTTGTTCTGAGAGTCGATATTAAACTGGTTTTATATTATTATTAGTGCATGATTTGACTTGTGAATAATGAATAATGCACCTCACGGGTAAAAGGTAATATATGACATAACTAGCGACATTTGAGGCTGCACATCTGAAATCTGTTAATGCGTAGTGTAGTACAGACTAATGACGATTCATAAATATCAGTTAAATACTGATATATCTATGGCATTGTATTAAAGTTTTAAAAAAGGAATAAAAAACCATGTCTACAATACTATGAAAATCAAAGACACAAATGTATGCCTGAGACTCGGCGAAGAACGAAAACGTTTGAATTTAAACCAGAACAAGGTTGCGATCTACTGCGATGTCAGCATTAAAACCATCGGTCGCTGGGAAAAAAATATTCCGATACCGGCTGACAAGCTCGCTCTGCTGGCACAACTGGGTTACGACATCACTTATATTCTGACTGAGCTGAAGTTAATACCACAGACTACTGGTCTGGAAGCAGCGGCAAATAGTTGGAACACCACAGCTAGTAACGAAAATGCCAAGCAGGGCTCAGCGCTAACGATCAGCAAAGAGCAGGAAATTTGGCTTAGCATGCTGGAGAGCCTGCTCGGTAATGACAAGCAGCGTCTACAGCAAATCGGTCTTGCGCTGATTGGTTATTCTCAGGCCAAAGCAGATAAACAAACTTCTTAAGTCCGAAAACATACCCTCATTAGTCAGTTGTAGGGTGGGCAGGCTTTTTTGCCCACATTAATTGGGGGAGTCACCGCCAGTAAGTTAAGCAATATTACGGGCAGTTTGTCATTTCGACCGAACGGAGAAACCTTGTTGTACGGGGGCTAAGATCCCTCACATTCGTTCGGGATGACAG
>CAZALW010000441.1:0-2389 GCA_964485705.1 uncultured Thiotrichaceae bacterium | reverse complement strand
GTGCCCTTTGTTTTTTTACCACGAAATACACGAAAAGCACGAAAGAAGTTCAAAAGATATTTTTTTGATTTTCAAGTGTTTCGTGTCTTTCGTGGTTAATGCCTCATTTATTTAATGGGGTCTCCAGACTCCTCAAATTTATTTGTGGCGCGTAAATCAATAAATACACTCCACAAAAAGCTTTAGCAGCAGAGGCTTCACAAGATTTTCCTCTTGCATTTTTACTGCATTTACACGTTTTCTTTCTCATTTTTCAACATGATAAATATTTGTAATAATTAACATAATCAAGGTGTTATACTCTTTTACTCTGCACTTACTCTGCACTTACTCTGCATTTACTCTGCATTTATGTTACCAACCGCCATTTTGGTGCTTTATCCGAACCGCTGTTGTGAATCACACCTGCCCTCCTCAAATTACTTAAAAGGTTACTAATTTTCTTCTTCTTTTGCTCATAATCCAGTGCATCGCTTAGCTTAGCCTGAAGAAAGTCATCAATATCCTTTCTGCGGGTAATTTTCCCATCCTGTGTTAATTTTGCACGATCCAGGAAGGTACCATCTGACCACTGCGCTACCTCATCGGCAGAAATACGGTTGGCGTGTTTCAAAGTAAAAGCTTCACGCGCTTTTTGTATCGCAGACGGGTCTAAGTCATGGATGCTGGCATTGGGTATAATTTGCGCTGACCAATCTGTTGCCATGGTCTGCTGGCGCATTTCATCTTGTTTATCCAAACCAAGGCTTGTAAGGCTCTCACCTGCACGGGCATAGTAATGCCCCTGCCACGCAATAGGCATACCGCGTGGAGCCGGTGGAATTTGAAATAAAATAACACGACCCTTATTAGTGTCGGTATCGAGTTCATGGATATTACGAAAGCTGATACTGGGTTCCGTGCCCTCTGAAATTTGATGTTTCAAACTTTGCAAGCGTTCAGGTTCAGGGCGATAATCCGTGCCGACAACACTTCTCGATTTATTGTTGATGCCAAAAACTAGCCAAGCTTTATCGAGATTGCGCAAATTGGCTTCATTGGATAACGCAGAAAAATATTTCCCAATATCGTTGGTGGAAAAACCGTCCCCTGCTTGCTTAAATTCCACTACTTCGTTTTCCCAGGTGGCTATTAGGCTATCCAGTGTTATCTGTAGATCTGTTACGCTCATCGAATCCCTCCTTAAATAACCTTGATATCAGTTGTTGGTGATTTAAGTTTAAATATCTGCTCGACATTGATTTTTACGCTGTCACTGGCAAAGCCATCATCACGGAATACAACGCGTAAGGGTTGTTTCTCGGCTAGAACTTTAACAAAATCTTCATTGATATCTTCATCAAAACACGCCGCCAGGGCATTACCATCCACAAAAAACACTTCCTTGCCTTCGATATCTTCACGGTTAATAGGGAGAGATAAATCTACGCCCCAATCCAGTAACACCTGAAATAACAAGTCTTCGGATAATCTGTCTTTTTTAATATTACCAACAAGTGAATCAAACATGTCAGGATGTGCTTCATCAGGGGATAGCGTTACATCGACCATGTTCGAGCTATCAATTTTGAATACACGAAAACCCGTATCAAGATTTTCTATGCCTTCAATATCGGCGTTGTCTTCTTTGATTTTTTTGCCTGCACGGCGGATGCGTTCTTTACCAATATCACAAACTGTTTCTATATGTTGCGACTCTTTAGCTGAATAGAATTTCTTTTTATCATTTTCGCTTATCGGTTCTGGTAATTGTATGGAGATGCTATTTCGTTGACCAGAATCTATAAGGTTTTGTTCAATTACTGCATGGGCTAAAGATGCGGAACCAGAAAAAAAGTCTAATATCAAATCATCTAACTCAGAATTTGAGCAAAGAGAGAGCATTCTTTGGATAAACGATATTGGTTTCTTTCCATTCGGGTATTGTATATCACCTTCTTTTGAGACATTATTCCAATTAAAATTATCCCAAAGAGTTCCTACTTTATCTCTTTTAATTATTCCATCTGCTCGCTTGGTGGCTACATCACTTAGCCATGCAATTAAATCTTTATTACGCCCCTTGTAATATAACGTAGTCATTTTACCTTTATTACGACCCGAGGCTGGCACATACTCAATACTATAAAAGGTATCATCACTGTCGGTTGCTTCTTGCACCCTTTGGCGAATTGAACTCTGAGCATTTGTGTCCCTGAAAATTCGTTCAAAATATTTAAGATAAACATCTTTTTCTGAAAGGTTTTCTTCTTTCGCTAATTCAGAAAGTGTACGAATTTTAATATTCTCGTGCTTAAATATTTTAATTGGCTTCCCAGTGCCATCTTTTATTTCTGGCTCTTCAGGAAAATTAGTGGGTAAAAACAGCATAATTACGGAAGTATCATGT
>CAZALW010000440.1:0-2400 GCA_964485705.1 uncultured Thiotrichaceae bacterium | reverse complement strand
CTGGCTAAAGCGTGGGCAAAAAAGCATGCCCACCCTACAACTGATTGCCACGGGTTATTGAGAAGCTACGAAACCCAGGGACATCTTATTGATCTACATATTATTTCGCGTTTCTATATAGGGATGAAGGCCTTTATTTTTGTTGGCGAATTTAACCACATAGCGTATCCTTCGCCATTATAAAAATATCCAGACGTACAAATAACGCACCATGTTAGCCAATTCTTTAGCCATTCTTGCAGGGTTTAGCTTGCTCATCTGGAGTGCTGACCGTTTCATTATTGGCGCAGCCGCAACGGCACGTAATTTTGACGTACCACCATTGATTATTGGTCTTACCATCGTAGGTTTCGGCACATCGGCTCCCGAAATGATGGTTGCCGGCTTTGCATCGTATAACGGTAGCCCGGCGATGGCTATTGGTAATGCACTGGGGTCAAACATTACCAACATCACTCTGGTTCTTGGCATCGCCGCGCTCATCACACCATTAAATGTCAACTCACGCATCATCAAAAAAGAACTACCCATTTTGCTACTGGCCAGCCTCATGGCATTAGCATTGTTACAGGACGGCTCACTTGATCAATTTGATGGTTTTATCTTACTTGGTTTACTGATTTTACTGATGGGATGGATTACACGGCAGGGTTTGCGCAATCAATCAGATGATGCGCTTACCGATGAATACATAGAAGAATTGCCCGGACAGATGCCCACCTCACATGCCCTGTTCTGGCTAATCGCCGGGCTGATTTTATTAACCATCAGCTCAAAAATCCTGGTCTGGGGCGCGGTGAATGTAGCCACTGAGCTGGGCGTTAGCGAATTAATTATTGGACTTACCATTATCGCTATTGGTACCAGCTTGCCTGAACTGGCCGCTTCCATAACAGGTGCGCTGAAAAACGAACACGATATTGCCATCGGTAATGTGGTTGGCTCCAACCTGTTTAACACCTTAGGCGTATTGGCGATTCCAGGACTAATACACCCTGCCACCCTGGCTGAAGGTGTACTGCAACGGGATTTACCCATCGTTATTGCACTCACTCTTTTACTTTTTATTATGGCCTATGGTTTTCGCTCAAGAGGTCGAATTAATCGAATAGAAGGTGGTTTATTATTAAGTGCTTTCCTTAGCTATCAAATGCTGTTATTTTTTAGTATTAATTCGTAATTAAACGTAACTACCTCAGCGAGTTTCTATTTTTACGCGGTGTTAAAATTTTTTTACCATGAAGGGCATGAAGACCATGAAGTTTTTAAAATATATTGACCATGGAAAATTGTGACGTTTTTAATTTAATAGTGTCAATCATTACGATTATTTTTCTTCATGAACTTCGTGTCCTTCATGGTGAATCTGTTTCTTCTTTGATAACGCTGAGTAGACAATTAAACAAAGTATACGAGTACAAATAATGTCATCAACCAATAAAACCGACTTCCAGCAACTTGGCCGTGACGTTGTTGCTATCGAGCTGGCTGAGATTGCCGCACTGCAAACACGGATTAATGAAAACTTCACCCATGCCTGCAAATTACTACTGCGCTGCAAAGGTCGTATTGTCGTCACCGGCATGGGAAAATCCGGTCACATAGGCGGCAAAATCGCTGCCACTCTTGCCAGCACCGGTAGCCCGGCGTTTTTCGTCCACCCCGGTGAAGCCAGTCACGGCGACCTGGGCATGATTACCAAAAATGACGTTGTTATTGCTTTATCTAACTCCGGAAACACCGCGGAAATCACCACCATCATCCCTATTTTGAAACGTTTTGGTGTCCCCCTAATCAGCATGACTGGTGATAAAAATTCCATACTGGCAACCGAGGCCAATATCAACCTGGATGTCAGTGTTAGCAAAGAGGCCTGCCCGCACGATCTGGCACCAACCTCCAGCACCACCGTTGCGCTTGTTATGGGCGATGCGCTGGCCGTCGCCCTGCTTCAGGCCAGAGGTTTTACTGCTGAAGATTTTGCCCTGTCACACCCCGGTGGTGCACTGGGCAAGCGTTTACTGCTGCACGTAGCCGACATCATGCATACCGGAGAGAGCATACCAAAGGTAAGCGAATCCGCCACCGTTTCACAGGCACTGCTGGAAATGAGCAAAAAAGGTCTGGGCATGACGGCCATTGTCGATACACAGAACAAGGTACAGGGCATTTACACTGATGGCGACTTACGCCGCTCACTGGATAAAAATATAAATGTCCACAAAACAGCGATCAACGATGTAATGACCAGAAACTGCCGTACAACAAATACCGATGAACTGGCAGCCAGCATAGTAAAAATAATGGACGATAAAGGCATAAATGGCTTTTTAGTCACCGATGACAATAATAAATTAATCGGTGCTTTTAATATGCATGATATATTACGCGCTGGAATCG
>CAZALW010000439.1:0-2403 GCA_964485705.1 uncultured Thiotrichaceae bacterium | reverse complement strand
ACCCTAAAATCCCGGTAATTTATGACCCGGTATTCAGCACGGAAACAGACGGTGTGTTAAGCACAGAGGATCTGGTGGATACGGTACGTACTCTGCTATTGCCGGTTACTAAAGTTCTCACGCCTAATATTCATGAAATACATGCGCTTGCGCCCGGCTCCGATACACCCAGTGCGGCGGCCATGGGTTTGTTAGAATCAGAGGTTGAATACATATTATTAACCGGTACGCATGGAAAAACGCCGGATGTGGTACACACCCTGTTTAGCAATAACCGTGAGCTGGAAACATTCCGTTACAAACGTCTGCCACACAAATATCACGGTTCAGGCTGTACCCTGGCGTCCAGTGTTGCTGCACAAATAGCGCTCGGACAGGATGTACTCGGCGCGGTAAGAAAAGGACTGGAGTACACCTATAAAACACTGGTTAATGCCAACCGAATTGGCATGGGGCAGTATCATCCCAACCGTTTTTTCTGGGATAAGAAGTGAGTATGCTAATTTGTTGTATAAGTATTAGCTGGTCTATGCTTTTATGACATGCTGTAAATATGTCTTTATAGGCTTGACGGTAACATCCATGCTACCGACAGTCACAAAAGTATAAACCAGCTAATACTTATGCAACCATTAACACATAAAGACAAACTGAAAGGGCTCTATGCCATTACTGACGAAAACCTGATAAGTGAAAAAAATTTCGAGTCAGTTGTCGAGGCAGCTTTACAGGGAGGAGCGCGACTCATTCAGTACCGTGACAAATCAGACAATGTACAAAAAAGACTTCTGCAGGCAGGCACATTGCGATCGCTTTGTGAGCAATATCAGGCCGTTTGCCTGATTAATGACGACATCGAACTTGCTAAAGCGGTAGACGCACATGGTGTACATTTAGGCAAAGACGATGTGAGCATAAATAGAGCGCGTCAACGACTTGGTGAAAATGCCATTATCGGGGTTTCCTGTTACAACGATTTAAAGCTTGCTATCACCGCTGAAAAAAATACGGCGGATTATGTAGCATTTGGTGCAATATTTTCATCACCGACAAAACCTGATGCTGTTGTCGCTGGTCTGGATATAATCTCAATTAGCCAGCAACAGCTTTCTATTCCGGTATGCGCTATTGGTGGTATTACCAACGATAATATAAATCAGCTTATACAGCACGGTGCTGACATGACGGCGGTTATCAGCTGTTTGTTTTCAGCTAATGATATAAAACCCAGTATCATAAAAAAAAGGGCAAAATCCTTGAGCCAACATTTTTCTTAAAATAATTTTAGAGGTCTGAAAAATATGAAATTAATAGCATTGTTTTTTACCACTTTCATTCTCAGCGCCTGTCAAACAATGCACTCTACTGATCCATCCTCGCTTTTTTTTACTATTCCTGAGGGCTCAACGTTAACCTTGGACAAAAAAATAGCGATTTCAGAGGGCTACACTCACGCATTGATCCAGGCAGGCAAGTCAATAAATGAGCAGGCTAGAAATGACTATGAAATCAACTGCCGACTTGATATGAAAGCATTTGGTCCGCGTACAGTTAAACCGGAAACATTCAGGATAAGTCGTACCGAAGATGGAACAGAATGGGTGTCCCAACCTTCTATCCTGCGTTTTTATACCGAAGTGTATCTGCAATCTGATAAAGGCACAGACATAATCAAGCTTGAATGTCAGCAATATGGCGGTCAGATTGACAGGAACTTCACCGTTTCTGAAATGCAACAGGCTTTAGGTGATTACATCTCCTTTGATTTCGCTTCTTCTAACAATGAGGAAAAACAAAGCAAATAATGAAATATGATGTCATTGATGCCGTTATTTCTCCTAAAGGGCAGCTTGAAACCCTGTCGCAGTTTGAGGTTGTGCGAATATTAAAAACCAGCAAAGGCGAGCTGGCACAGGTTTTTTGTAATTGTTCGCTGGCTGTTTTGAATTGTGGTAGTGCGCTTGATGATGGCAAGGTATTGCATGAGCGATATCCTGATTTTGAAATAGAAGTGATACAGCGTCAACGCGGTATTATCCTGTCTCTAAAAAACGCACCGGCTATCGCTTTTGTTGATGGCGATTTGATTACCGGTATTAACGAGCACCTGTTCGCCGTATTGCGTGATGTTATTTACGTGCATAACAAAGTGGTAAATTCGCCACGATTTAATCTTGGTAAATCGGTTGATGTCACCAATGCAGTTTTTCATATTTTACGCAATGCACATATTCTGATACCCAGACTGGAACCGAATCTGGTGGTGTGTTGGGGTGGCCACTCTATTGGTCTTGAGGAATATGACTATACCAAGGAAGTCGGTTATGAAATGGGTCTGCGTGACCTGGATATTTGTACCGGTTGCGGGCCGGGTGCAATGAAAGGGCCGATGAAAGGCGCAAC
>CAZALW010000438.1:0-2445 GCA_964485705.1 uncultured Thiotrichaceae bacterium | reverse complement strand
CCCACTATATTGAGAAAACCACTGTCCGCCCATTCACCCATTGCCATCGCCATATTATCTGCATCCAGATCATAACCACCCATTTCATTGGGTAAGCCGGCGTTAGGGTGAGCTGACACATAAACTTCACATATGCGCGAAATTTCTTCTACATACTGGCGTAAATCATCCGGCCCGAGGGCACAGTTTAAACCGATAGAAATTGGCTCGGCGTGGCGTAAGGAATTATAAAAGGCTTCGGTAAGCTGGCCGGTTAATGTACGTCCAGACTGGTCGGTAATGGTGCCAGATATCATAATAGGCAATTCGATATCATCTTCGGCAAACACCTGCTTGACCGCAAAAATGGCAGCCTTGGCATTTAAGGTATCAAAAATGGTTTCGATTAAAATAATATCCACACCACCTTCAATTAAGGCGCGAGTTGATTCTACATAAGACTGTGCCAGTTCGTTAAAGCTAATATTACGAAAGCCAGGGTCGTTAACATCCGGTGAAATCGAACAGGTGCGGTTGGTTGGCCCTAATACGCCAGCGACATAACGTGGTTTATCAGCAGTACTAAATTTATCCGCTGCCTGTCTCGCCAGTGTCGCGGCAACAACATTCATCTCGTAACTGAGGTCTTCCATGCCATAATCAGCCATGGAAACACGGGTTGAATTGAAGGTATTGGTCTCAAGAATATCCGCACCTGCGGCCAGATAATCTTCGTGAATACCCTGAATAATTTCGCTCTGGGTAATCGCCAGCAAATCATTATTGCCTTTTAAATCGCTGTGCCAGTCGGCAAAACGTTCACCACGATAAGCTGCCTCATCAAGTTTGTGACGCTGAATCATGGTGCCCATGGCACCGTCAAGCAATAAAATGCGTTGTTCTAAAGCCTGATGCAGGTGACTGATGCGTTGTTCTCTGGTGAATGTCATAATGTTGAATTTTGAATAAAAAATAGCAGGAGATTGTAGCATTTATTTTATGAGCCACGAAAAAGCGATCTAATCAAAAAAACCTGATTAGCCATAAAACCCATCCACTAATTTTTTTAACCACGAAATACAAAACTAAAAAAAAATTCGTGGTTAATGTTTTGTAGTTCGTATGGAAAATAAACGCCAGTGCATCCACCAATAACCCTACGAGCTATGATTTGTAACCTGGGCTGACTTTCGTGGCTAATCAGGAAAAAAATAAACTACACAGGCTAAACTTATCGTCATGAACACCCGTCATTTACAACTCTACATAACTGCCGAATCACCCTGCAGCTATTTTGACAGCAGAATAAGCAGTAATCTGGTTCCCGATCCTGAATTGCCGCTGAATATGCCGATCTACAATCAGTTAATTCAGCACGGCTTTCGCCGTAGCGGCAAACACTGCTACCGCCCGCACTGCAAGCAGTGCCAGGCGTGTATTGCCTGCCGTCTTGCGGTGAATGATTTTATTTACAGTCGCTCGCAACGACGCTGTTTGAAAAACAATCAGGATTTAACACTCACCTCAGTCAGCGCCGGTTTTAGTGATGAATATTTTGAGCTATACCGTCGTTATCTTAACTCCCGCCATAGCGATGGCTCGATGGCAGACCCGTCTATAAGCGATTTCAGGCAGTTTTTATATTGTGACTGGAGCGACACCCGGTTTCTTGAGCTTCGCATCAACAAGCAACTCATTGCCATTGCCGTAACCGACAGACTCAATGACGGACTGTCAGCGGTTTACAGCTTTTTTGAACCTGAAATGCAAAATCGTAGCTTAGGCACTTACTGCATACTTAAACAAATTGACTACGCAAAAGAACGGGGATTGAACTATCTCTATTTGGGTTACTGGATTAAAAATCATAAGAAGATGCACTACAAAAGCAACTTCAAACCATTACAGCTCTATATTGATGAACGCTGGCAAAACAGTAGCCAATAAAACCCCTCATTAACGCGTTTTTTGCCATCACCTGTTGTGCTAAAATAACTCTATGACAACACAGACAACCATTACCACTAAATTAAATAACGCCTTTTCGCCCGAACACTTGGAAGTGATCAACGAAAGTTTCATGCACAATGTACCGGAAGGCTCTGAATCACACTTTAAAATTATTATTGTGTGTGATGACTTTAAAGACAAAATATTGATCGCACGTCATCGTTTAGTCAACAAGGTGCTGGCTGATGAACTCAATAAAGAGCAGTCTGAAGGTGGCATTCATGCCCTCGCCCTGCACACCATGACGATGGACGAATGGTTTGATAAAGGTAAAGTAACTGATTCACCGGAGTGCCTGGGTGGTGGTAAATAATTACTAATTACTAATTATTAATTGAGACCTCAGCATAACCTTGTTTTTACGAAAATCTTAAAATTTAACTATTTTTTTACTAAAAAATTTTTCCTGATTAGCCATGAAAGCCAGCTATGTTTGTATTTTCATTGTAAAACAAC
>CAZALW010000437.1:0-2449 GCA_964485705.1 uncultured Thiotrichaceae bacterium | reverse complement strand
GTGTTGTTGTTGCCAGTTATTGCATTCCAGTGCGGCAGAGGTTGCAGGCGCAGAGGTATCCAAAGTTATTGAATCAGAAACAGTAGCAGAAATATTCCATACTGCATCTCTGTATCTTACATGAACTGTTTTAGTTCCTTCTGCTGGTGAGAGCTCCCAGGTTTTACTGGTTGAGTATGTTTCCCAGGTGGAGTAAGAGCCGCTTTCGTTAGCGAAGCTCATATGACTTACTCCTGTGTTATCGGTAGCGTTGAGATTGAGAGTAACTGTTTTTGAGTTTGTGCTTGTTGCTGTGTTATTTATAGTGATACTTGTGTTAGTTGGTGGTGTGGTGTCGGAGCTTGGTGGGGCGGGAACAAAATCTCCTGTTCCGATAAAGGGATTGCCAAAGGCATCAACCTTGTCGGGTGTCTCATTTGTGAGTACAACGCTGTCAACGTAAGATGTCTGTGATTTAGGTGCGCCATCATTCCAATTTGTGTATAAATATACGAAATCAGAGCTGGATGCAGAAGTTCTTAAGGTTGGTGTTTTTAGGTCTTCAAATATTAAAACACCATTCTGCCAAACGCGATAAATGCCCTGATTGGCTTGCGAATGAAATTTAATTTGCATCTCGTAGGTGTGCCACTGGCCACGTGCTATAGCTACTCCTAGACCCCTCGGGTAATTTGCTCCGTTTGCAGGCCAGATTGGGTTGTTATCCCAGAAAGTCGTGTCTACTTCTGTGCCAACATTAATCAGCCCTCCTGTTGAACCACCCTTTATTAAAGTAGAGTGGTATCCTTCATTTGCACCACCAGCACTTCTAACATGAATACGCATAAATTTCAAGCCTTCGCCTGAGTCACGAAAAGTGTAACCCAATGGGTAGAACACATTAATTTTCCACCAGAGTTGATCACCCTCTTTAAGATCTGGGTAGTCAAAAGAGCCGCCCCAGCTGCCGAAACCTTCATCTCCTTGCCGTATGAAAATGCTAGCAGACTGCGAGCCGGAGTGAACTGGTGAGCCAGCAATTTTACTATCGGCAGCAGTGCCATGAAAAGCGTCCTGAGTTGTTGGTGTTTGAGCGTTACTCCCTACGTTTCCTTTTTCAAAGTCAGCTGTTATTACCCATGCAAAAGCTGGTGTTGTAAATAGCGCGAGTAGTATTACTAATGAGATAGCTTGTTTCATATTGGTTTTCCTCCAATTGGCAGTTAATGAGTTTTTTTATCATTTGATGCCGCGACTACAGAAGATTGCAATGCGGTATTTGAAGGTGAGTATCTTCTGGTATTTATACAGGTACGCAATATCAAAATTATTGGCGGATACCTCGTTCTTATTCTAGTATAATCATTCAGGCATAGCAATAATATTCTCATTTTAAATGCAAAAATACTGTGTCAGCGCTTGATTTCAATGGAACCGGTGTTTCTAAGCATTTGTTTGCTTACCTGCAGCCAGGTCGAAATTACTAAAAATATTAAAATTACTCTGTGTTCACTGCTAAAATTAATGTTCAAAGGAACATTAAGGATTGTCTATTGTGGAACATCTATCAGTATCATTTATTATCCCTGCTTATAATGAAGAAGTATTCTTGCCATCGGTATTAAAAAATATTACTAAATATACGCCAGCTGAGCTTACCTATGAAGTTATTGTCGCGGATAATGGCTCTGAAGATAAAACAGTGCAACTAGCGAGAGAGGCAGGAGCAAAAGTTCTCATTGATAAAGAAGCAACCATAGGTGGCTTGCGTAATTTGGCCGTTGATTTATCTACAGGCGAAGTTCTGGTGTTTCTGGATGCTGATATATTGCTGACGCAAATGTGGGCTGATAATATCATTGATGTGTATAAGTCTCTTGTTGATGATTGTTATCTAGTGACTGGTTCAAGGTGTGTTATCCCTACACGTGCTAGCTGGGTAGAGAAGATCTGGTTTAAGCCTTTGGTCAGCAAAACACAGGTGGCTAAATATATAAATAGTGGGCATTTGATTGTGTCCAGGAAATTATTTGATATGGTAGGTGGTTTTGATGTCAATCTTGAAACTGGGGAAGATTATGCGTTTGGACAAGCAGCGATCCAGGCAAAAGCCATTATTACCAATAATCCTCTTTTATCGGTAGTGCATAAAGGTTATCCAAAGACAATTTATCAATTTATGCGCAGAGAGATGTGGCATGGTCGTGGTGATTGTGAATCCTGGCATAGTATGGTGTCATCGAAGGTAGCCATGGCATCTATTTTATTTGCATCTCTTCACCTCTTGCTTGTTTTTGGGTTTGTCATGTCATCTGTTGTGGCTATTGTTGCGACCCTGCTTGTTGTTTTAATTATGTGCGCGGGCGCATCTATTTATAAACATAACGCACGAACAATAAAAGATTTGGTGTTTCTTAGTTTTCTGTATTATTTATACTTTATTTCACGGTCTTTATCGTGCATATCTTTT
>CAZALW010000436.1:0-2453 GCA_964485705.1 uncultured Thiotrichaceae bacterium | reverse complement strand
TCTTCGCGGACTCAATGTTTTTCAGCTTTTCCAACGTCCGCTATGTGTCGAACTCGAACACTTGGCAGACGTTAGCTAATACGTCTGAGCAAAATTTTGTTTATTCGGCATTCTAACAAACTCACGAATGGTTCCATCAGGTTGCATGGTCAACAGATGGTTGCCCGCCAGCTTATATTTGAAACGCATGGTTTTCTTATGGCCGTCAACGCTAGTCAGTAAATATTCATTCTGTATCAGAATTTGACCGGTTAAGTGGCGTGCCTTACCATCACTCCATAAATAGCGTTTGTTTTTCACGCCCAGCATTTCACCGTTTTGCGCCACCCACAAACCATTTATGTTTGGCTTTTTTAAACCACAAAATTCAGTAATACAGGGTTTTTGCCTGATGTTCTGCCTGGTGTTTTTATGCAATGGTGATGCCTGTCTTTGCTGACCCGCCCTTTGTTGGGCTGAATTTTGCTGTCTTGCCATTACCGGCGCAGGCTCACGAGCTGCTTGTCGCACCTGTTGTTCGGGTGACTGCCTCAACGATCTGTCCGTTTGCATCAACTTTGACAGTGGTGACAGCGATTTATCAGCCTGTCTGGTTTGAGTTTGCTGACTCAGGGTTTGTGGCTGCTTACGATTTTCCTCTGCTGGCATGTTATAGCTAAAATCTTTCGTCTTAGGTTGTGTAGTCTGCACTGGCGCTTCTGCCCTCAGCGGTGCATCAGGATTCCATTGTGATGTTTCCCAGGTCTCATTCACCCAGCCATCCAGATCAGATGCTGACCACATTGATGATGATCTATATGGATTAGCCATTGAATTATTAGAGGCATAACTGTCTGTTGGCAAAACACCCCAACTTGGTGTACCCCAAACAGGGCTTGCACTGTTTAAACCGGGATCACCCTGCACAGATGAAGACCAGGGTGTTTGTAGCCATGGCGAACGCAAAAAAGGATTATTAGCAAAACCGGATTGGGATGAACCAGGTGGCAAACCCTGTATTGTCAGTGCCCGCATGTACGGATTTGACATATCTGGCTGCCCAAAACCACCATACCGACCATTGCCAGGAAAGCGGTCGATAAGACCCATCGCCGCCATCATACTCAACATCATCTGTATAAACGGCATGCCGCTATCACGCTGATATAGCTTCTTTTGAGCATGCACTATCTGACCGCAGCAAAGCATCATCAGCAGTGCTATCAATAGCGATTTATGTAGTGTTTTCAGCATGTGCTAATTATGCACATTTTTGCGCCTGTCTGGTATGTAATATTAGTAAATTATTAAACGGTTATTTTTCAAATCAGGCTTTTATTAAAAATTACGGGCAAACACCCAAGTCAGACCGCCACCAATAAAAAAGTAATCTGTCTGCTCAACCAGTGGGCTATCTACATACGTTGCACCACTGAGGTTCTGATAACGTACAAAGGCGAAATAAATTAAATGATCCGTGCGCCAGTTTGCAATGGCATCAATAAACAGTCCACCATAACCCTGTTTTGCATCAAATGCCGGACGTAATGGCGTCGCAAAGGCGGGGTCTACCTGGTAATAAAAATCATGGTATTTTTCAGTTGCAAAGCGTAAGCCGCCCGAAAACAAATAAGCAAATCCGGTTTTATCCGGTCGGCGTGTTTCATAGGTTAAACGTGGTTCAAAAATCCAGCCAACTTGTTGCGCAGAGCGAAAGTCTGTCGCCACCGCCATCCGCACTGGCAGCTCCAGCCGAGTATGACTGGGCTTAAAACGCCCGCCTGCCAAGGTGATTTCTACAGAAGGGCCTATCTGCAATACCAGATCAATATTCGGCATGCCCTGACGAGCAGTACTTTCTTCACTGTTCACCGGCACACCAAAATCTGCGCTTAAATCAATACGTATTTTTGGTGTTTTTAAAAAAGTCGCCTGTAAACCATTGTCAACTTCAAACTTCTCCGAACGAAAAAGCACATGTGGTACCGGCACAACATAGGTTTTGCTTTGTGACGAACCCGGATAAAACGGTATGTCGAGCACTGCCAGGCCTATACCCAGCTCCCACTGAGACTTCTCTGCATAGACCGAACCAGATGTAACAAGCGCCAGAAAGCAAAGAAGGCTAATAACATAAGACTTAATGGTATTATTTATAGAAGACTCCGTTTTTCCCACCGTTTTTAGTAACCTCACAGCAAAATTAGACCTATTTAGCGAAAATAACACATAATGCAATGGTTAATATTTAGTAACTACTCAGCGTATTTCAATTTACGTTATTTTTTAAAAAATTTCACCACGAAGAGCACGAAGTACACGAAGAAAATCATAGCTAATGATAAAACACTATTAAAAATGATCCACGGGTATATTTTGCCTAATATGCTTTAAAACTTCGTGATCTTCGTGTGCTTCGTGGTGAATGTGTTCTGTTTTTTTGATGAGGTTGAGTAGTTACAATATTTATTTCA
>CAZALW010000435.1:0-2456 GCA_964485705.1 uncultured Thiotrichaceae bacterium | reverse complement strand
TCGAGGTCACCAAGCAGCCAGCGTAACTTTACCCCGGTTTTATAATGGGTGACGGCTTCCGGCTGTTCACCACAGGCTAGCTGATATAACAATTTAGGGAAATCAACGCCGGCATCAATAGAAAGTTGTAACGAACCCCAGAATCGCGTATTGATTTCCATTAAATAGGGCGTACCATCGGGCGCTACCTTAAACTCGACCATGGCAACACCGTGCCAGTTAGCCTTATTCAGCAATGTTTGCGCGTGCGCGCCTAACGCGGGTTCAACCAGAGCGCTTTCAGAAAGTACGCTAACGCCACCACTGGGTGGCTTTTCCCGTAATCGTCGGTGAGCGAATAAAGCGAGAGGTTTTCCGTTATCATATATAGCAAACACGCCTGCACCATGCCCCGCTACCGTTTCCTGAATCATGAAAGAATGCGCTTTGAATGCCCAGTCAGTTTCAAGGATATTTTTTGCTTCTACACTATTATTAGCAAACCGAACGGCTGCACGACGCCATTGTCCTTCGTGGAACAGCCAGGATTTCCCCGGTTTAAGGACAATGGGATAAGGTAGATCTTCAAGTTCGCACGGTAAGTCATCAGGGTTATTTGCATACCAGGTACGAGGAATCGGGATATTGAGTGAATCAGCCATTTGCATCAATAAGCACTTGTTGGACAGGGATTCAACCGTATCCAGGCCGGGAAATGGAATCTCGGTGTCTGGAAACTCAGCCTTGTGCATGAGCAGCAGCATGGTGGTGAGTTCTGTCATTGGCAATAAAATGTCGATATGTAACTCATTGACCAGCTTGCTCAGTGCTTGAATGAATTGTTCAGGATGCAGCCCTGGCGAAGGGTATATAAAATGCTGCTTACTGAATTTAGAGGAGCCAGCCAAAGCAGTCAACGTTTCCTCAGCGGTGAATACCGGGATGTTTTGGTTACCGAGTGAGCGCGTGACCGCAAGAGCACTACGTTGGTTTGCATCTAAAACCAGGGTGTTTTTCATTTCATTTTAATTAATTTTTATCGCAGCTACACCTAATGACCCTATCAAGCAACCACCGTAAACCGAACATTCAACACCTTCAGTAGCCGATGTATCGTGTCCCAGCGCGGCTGGGTTTTACCATTAAATGTTTTGTACAGGCTTTCACGATTAAGCCCGCTGGCTTTGGCGGTTTCTGCCATGCCGTGCGCTTTGGCAAGATAACCCAGCGCGGTAACAAAAGTAGCGGGGTCATCGTCTTCATAACACGCCAGCAAATAGGCATTGATTTCGTCATCGTTTTGCAGCATGTCTACCGGATTAAATTCATTTGTTTTGATGTTCATGGTTTATTCCTCAAGTTGTTTCAGCAAGGTTTTGGCGGTTTTAATATCGCGTTGCTGACTAGCCTTGTCGCCACCGCAAAGCAGCAAAATAATGCCTGTGCTGCGAATAATGTAATAAACACGATAACCCTTGCCGACAAAAATACGCATTTCACTAATCCCACCACCCACCGGCTCAACATCGCCAAAGTTACCATTACATGCACGAGTCAGGCGGGTGGCAATAGCGAGTGCAGCGCGACGATCTTTCAGTTTGGTCTGCCATTTTTTAAATACGTCGGTAGTGGTTAATTCATGTTTCATGGGTTATTATTGTAGCCTGCAAGCAACAATATAGCAAGATGTTTTCCTTTGGACATCACAGTATTTTCCAATAATGTAATGAGTTTGGAACTGCAAACTATCTGACCATTTTACGATACTAACTAAAATAGTTGAATGTACAGACAATATCAAAGCATTCTCACCAGCCATTTTTTTGCTCACCAACAAATGGCTATGGTTTCAGGGGTGTCGTCAAGTAGGCAAAACAACATTGGCATGCAATACTTATGATCCACAAAATATATTTTATTTTAACTGGGATGATTTCGATGATCGCGAATTATTACTACGAGGCGCAAATGCACTTGCACAGCATATTGGTTTAAATCAATTAAAGCTACAATATCCACTGATAATACTTGATGAAATCCATAAATTCCCTCAATGGAAACAACTTGTTAAAGGTTTTTATGGTAACTTCTAAGTAACTACTTTTAATGCATTGATTTTATTGGTATTATTTTAATGGCATTATGGACTATATTCATATCGGAATTGCACTCAGTTACTTGTAGATGGGTGGGCGGTACGCCTTGAGGGGCTTCTCAATAAGCTGTGGCAATCACAAAATAATTAAAAAACCCTTGGCAGTGTGTTGGTGGATAAGCGATAGCGCATCCACAGCTTATTGAGAAGTTACTCCATGGCGGACTGGGGCTGCTATATATGGATTAGTGATATAGATTTTCAATTACAAAGTGATTCGCGCATAGTGTCGATATGCAAAAACATAGGTGTAGGTTTCGGGTCTATCTTTTCCTGGAGAGCAATAAATCCATGTTCTATGTAGCATGTATATGCTTTCTCG
>CAZALW010000434.1:0-2458 GCA_964485705.1 uncultured Thiotrichaceae bacterium | reverse complement strand
GATGGTCTTAAATATGTGTAACATAAAGCCACCACTATAACCCTGCCGCTTCACGAATACGCTCCTGGCGTTCCTGCTCTTCGGCAAATGCCGCTTTAATTTCCTGCATTACCACATCCACGTCAGCAGCTTGTGTACTTTCCTCAAAGTGCCCTGTTAGTTCGACTTCTGGATGCAATTCGCCGTCTTCAAAAAGTGCCCAGATTTCTTTGGCGTATTGACTGCCGAGCAATTCTGGTGCGTACTGACCATAATAGGCAGTCATATTGTTAACGTCCCGTTCCAGCATTGCCTTCGCGTTGTTATTGCCCGCCGCATCCACCGCCTGGGGCAGGTCGATGATTACCGGGCCATAATCATCGACCAGTACATTAAATTCTGACAGATCGCCGTGCACTATACCGGCGCAAAGCATGCGCACCACGTATTTCATAACAACGGCGTGGTCTTCCAGTGCCAGCTCGGTGGTCATGGAGACATCGTTCAGGCGTGGAGCCACATCGCCTTCGTCGTTGGTGATCAGTTCCATCAGCAAGACACCATCAAAACAACCATAGGGTTTAGGCACACGTACGCCGGCATTGGCCAGACGATAGAGCGCATCGACTTCAGCATTTTGCCAGGCTTCTTCCTGCTGATTACGGCCATACCTGGAGCCTTTTTCCATGGCACGGGCGCGGCGACTATTGCGACCCTTGCGACCCTTGCGACCTTCCTGATATTCAACGGCTTTTTTGAAGCTGCGTTTATTGATGTCTTTATATACTTTGGCGCAGCGGATCTCGGCCCCGCAGCGCACCACATAAACCGTGGCTTCTTTGCCGCTCATTAACTGGCTGATGACTTCATCCACCAGGCCATCTTCAATCAGCGGCTGGATGCGTTTAGGAAATTTCATAGCGCATTTTACACCTTAGTTCATGTCTATTTCTATGGTTCCATCCAATAGTTACAAATAGCTTCCAGCCCTTACCCGTTATCTGATCTTAACCATGTCCAGGTCTAGTTGTTACGTGTCTGTTATGAATGTTTGTGCCCTGGTGCTGATATTTAAGAAGATAATTTATCCAGACCAAAAATATTGATCTGAATCAATATGGCTTCCATTACTGATGCAATAAATGATGGATAGGCGTAATGTCTCTGGGTTAAGTAATGTGATTATCTTTCGTATTGGAATATCGCCTCGACTGTGGAGACAGAACATATGAGCAATGAAATAGACAATTCAGCCTCAAGCGAGGCTGAAGATAAACTGATCCTGGTTCAGAATGCTGATTTGGTAGACTCAGAACCAGAACAACGCAAAAAACTCAGAGACAAAGCCTATCGTAAGTTTGAGAAAGAGGAAGAACTCAAACCTTTTCAGGCTGAATTAATCAAGATGCAACAGCATCTGGAGCAAACCAAAAAACGCATGATTATCCTGTTTGAAGGCCGGGATGCTGCAGGTAAAGGCGGGACTATCCGTCGTGTTACACGTTATATGAATGAAAAACACTATCGTGTTGTTGCTTTAGGTAAACCGACTGAAAATGAAAAAACCGAATGGTTCTTCCAAAAATATGTGCGCCGTTTTCCACGGGGTGGGGAAGTGGTTTTATTTGATCGTAGCTGGTATAACCGGGCGATGGTTGAACGGGTATTTGATTTTTGCAGTGATGAAGATTATAAAAACTTCATTCGTGGTGTTTCCGGTTTCGAGAAAGACCTGATTCGACAGGGCACTATCCTCGTTAAGCTTTACTTCAGTGTCACCAGGGAAGAGCAGGCGCGCAGGTTTGACCGTCGGAAAACAGACATTCTCAGACAATGGAAGCTGAGTGAAGTTGATGTTCAGGCGCAAGAGCGTTGGGATGACTTCACCAATGTTAAATACCAGATGTTGAGAAAAACGCATACAACCCATTCGCCCTGGAAAGTCATTCGTTCCAATGATAAACACCTGGCCAGGCTGAATGCCATAAAAGTGATATTGAATTCAGTTCCTTATGAAAGAGGTAATTTAGATCTGGATTTTGTTCCTGATTCTAAAATCGTTATTTCAGGCGCAAGAGAGCTGGAAATGATGGAAGCACAGCGTTTACGCAGTGGAAAATTTAAAGCTTAAGGTATTTTAAATTGTGCCTTAGTTTTAAAAAAAACATCTCCACACAAAAATAAAGTGGCGACTTCATGTGTATTACTTTATATGCACATTAAATTTCAATACATAATGATGAAAGATCAGCAATATTAATATATTGTTATTCAGTAATTATTGATTGCAAAGAAATAGATTATGAGTAAGAGCAAAACAAAGGGGCAAGTTATGAGTGAGAGCAAAAAAAGTAAAAATCAGCGTTATGAAGATGAATTGTTCAAGCTCCAACTTGAACTGGTAAAACTCCAGGCCTGGGTCACTCATATGGGGCTGAAGGTCGTGGTTCTATTTGAGGGTCGTGATGCTGCAGGTAAA
>CAZALW010000433.1:0-2463 GCA_964485705.1 uncultured Thiotrichaceae bacterium | reverse complement strand
CGGACTAGGGCTGGCGATTGTTAAACATGTGTTAGATCGTCATAATGCAAATTTGTACATACAAAGCGAAGTGGCTAAAGGCAGTACCTTTACCTGTCATTTTCCTGCTTTATCTGGTAAGTAATAAAATCCTGGTCTTCCGGTATTAAAGACAAAATAACTACTCAGCGTGTTTCTATTTTTACGGTTTGTTAAAAATTTTTTTACCACGAAGGACACGAAGACCACGAAGTTTTTAAAGTATATTGACCATAGCATATACATACCACATTTAATTTAATCGTGTTGATCATTTACAATCATTTTTCTTCGTGATCTTCGTGTCCTTCGTGGTAAGTCTGTTTCTTCTTTGATGACGCTGAGTAGTTAGAGATAAAATAACAAATTATAATTACTGTCTGTAACAATATTGTAACAACCTTGTCACCTGGTGTTCACAATTAAAATGCAAAATTGTATTACTTAAATTATCCGGAGTTAACAATTCAAATGAAACGCATAATGATAACCAGACAACGTGCCTCTGTATTAAAAACGGTATTAACCAGTTCTATTATTGGCATAGGCTTATTGGCAGCAAGCAGTGCTTCTGCAGTAACTGTTGATAAAGGTATACCTGAATACAAAGCTGTTAGTGGTATTTCCGGTAATTTATCCAGCGTGGGTTCTGATACATTAGCAAACCTGATGACCTTGTGGGCAGAGACCTTTAAACGTTATTACCCGAATGTCAATATTCAAATTCAGGCGGCAGGTTCATCCACTGCGCCACCGGCCTTAACAGAAGCAACATCCAGTTTTGGTCCCATGAGTCGTAAAATGAAAGCGAAAGAAATCGCAGCGTTTGAAGATCGTTATGGTTACAAACCGTTGGCTATACCTGTTGCTATCGACGCTTTAGTGGTTTATGTCAATAAAGATAATCCTCTTAAAGGTATCACTATTCCTCAGGTTGATGCTGTTTTTTCTTCCACCAGAAAATGTGGTACTGATAACGATATTAAAAAATGGGGCGATTTAGGTTTGACCGGTAATTGGGTGAAACGTGATATACAGCTTTATGGACGTAATTCTGTATCGGGCACTTACGGTTACTTTAAAAAGAAAGCGCTTTGTAAAGGTGATTATAAAAATACTGTAAATGAACAACCGGGTTCGGCTTCTGTGGTGCAATCAGTGGCAACCTCGATTAATGGTATTGGTTATTCAGGTATTGGTTATCGGACATCCGGTATTCGTGCTTTGCCTTTGGCTAAAAAGACGGGCGGAGAATATATTGATGCAACACTTGCAAATGCAGCAACGGGTAAATATCCGTTGTCACGTTTTCTTTATGTTTACATGAACAAACACCCTAACCGTCCACTGGCACCAATGGAAAAAGAATTTATTAAACTTATTCTTTCTAAAAAGGGACAGGAAGTTGTTATTAAAGATGGTTATGTACCTTTGCCTGCAAATGTAGTTAAAAAATATTTGAATAAAATTTCAAACTAGGAAATCATTAACCCCCAATAAAAAATGCCGGCTTGCCGGCATTTTTTATTGGGAGTTAAATTAGAGGTCTTTGATTAGCGGCTCCTCAGTCATTACTCTCGTTCCCACGCTCTGCGTCACTGCCATCGACTTAAGAGTTTTGTAGGGTGGGCAGGTTTTTTGCCCACGCTTTAGACCTTAATGCGTGGGCAAAAAACCTGCCCACCCTACTACAACTTATAGTCGATTATTCTTAAGTCAATGGCAGTGACGCAGAGCGTGGGAACGAGAACATCATACAAAGGAGAAAAGAATTACGAAGCGATCAGCTCTAATTAGTAATTCGTAATTAGTAATTTGTAATTAATCAGCCACCGGTCATACTCATCAACCGAACAACCTGATCAGGTTTGTCTTTGAATTCGTGTTTTTCCGGTTTTAGCGAAATGGCTTCAATCAGAACATTCTTTAATTCATCATCACTAATGCCGTTGCGTAATAGCGGGCGTAGTTCAACTTTATCATCCTGCCCCAGGCACAGATAAAGCGTGCCATCAACGGATAAACGCACACGGTTACAAGTTTCGCAAAAATGCTGTGAAATAGGGGTGATAAAGCCAATACGTAAATCTGTGTTTTTAATTTGTACGTATCGAGCAGGGCCGCCACCTGGCATGACACCGGCAATAAGTTCAAATTTTTCTGATAACTGTTGTTTGACTGTCTGCAAGTCGAGATAGTGATTGGTAGCATCATCACCGGTTGCGCCCATCGGCATGGTTTCGATAAAGCGTAAAGTGAAATCATGTTGCAGACAGAATTTAATCATGTCTTCAAATTCATCATCGTTGATGCCTTTCATGGCGACCATGTTGATTTTTATGGGTGAAAAGCCAGCCTGTTTTGCTGCCATTAAGCCATCAATCACCGGTTGTAACTCGCCGCCGGTAATCTTTTTAAATCGTTCAGCTTGTAAACTGTCGAGGC
>CAZALW010000432.1:0-2473 GCA_964485705.1 uncultured Thiotrichaceae bacterium | reverse complement strand
GTAATACCTGTATTTTGTTTGTTGGTATTGGATAAGGCTATTGGTGCTAAAATGCGTTAAAAAGTACCCATAATGATTTAAACGGTTTTTATATGTCAGAAAAAAAACAACTCGATGATCTGTTAATAAATAGCTCAACACCCGATCAGTCAAAACAAGATATCCAGAAATATCTGGACAAAAAACAGGCAGCGTATGACACGCTTGAAGCCAGTGCTGCGCCTGAGGGCCGTGCGCGTTTGCAGCTTGATGTTGCAGAGGCATTGATTGGCATGGGACGTGCAGATGAATCCTGGGAAAAAGCGCGCAGTGCGATGGATACCTTTGTTGAGCTGGAGTTGTGGCAGGATGCTGTTGAAAGCTGTGATGTGCTGTATCAGAGCGCACAGCCAGCATCGTTGGTTGCACTGGCGCATGGTGTCTGGCTATCGGTAAGCTACCCGATTGAACCGACATTAACGGTAAATATGTTGAGTTATGTGGTCGATGAAACCCCTGCAAAAGCAGATGGTGCAGCCATTGCTGCCGTTACCGCGCATTATATTGCAGATCTGCGTGCCGCCAATGACAAACATAAAAGCCTGACTTTTTTAACCAAACAAATGCTGGCTAATGTAGCAAAAGGGCATTCCGATGTAGATGATCAGGAAGGCTTGAGCGCCTGGATGGAACGCCTGGAGCTATTGGATCCTGATGTTTTTCTGCCGCGTTTGTCACTGGTGTTGGGTGCAATTGTACCTCCGGATCAGTGGTGGTTTGACCGGGATGCGCTAAGAGAGAAAATTCCTTAGGAACGTGAATGAAATAACTTGTACATATAGCGCAGGATTTTTGCTTCAGTTCAAGGCGCTCAAGTGGGAACATAGCAAGCTATGTGACGGCTTGAGTAACGCAGAAATGGTGCGAAAAGACAAGTTAGATGTGCAAGTTATTTCGTGAGCGTTCCTTAGTAGTTGATTTTTTTAGCCAGTGAATAGTCTTTATTTTGCGGCTTTTTTTATTGATATGTCATGACGGTTGTTGCTCAGAGCAACAATTTTCCAGCCATCGTCATAATGGCGAAGAATACAGATTTCCTTAAAACGGCTGAACTTGCTGGTTGCGCCCGGTTTAGCTGAGAGAGATTCGGTTTCTATGTCTAGCCACGCAACAGCCAGCCCTTTGTCAATGTGTATATCTATGTTTTTAATGCTGCGCCGGTAAATCTTTGTGGTGGAAAATAGAATTGGTGCCACTGACTGCCAACGTTGTTTCAGGCCTGTGGTTTTTACTTTGTTGCTGTCTTTTGTTGTCTTTTCCCCATAGCTAAGCTTGGGGTACAGATCCATTTTTATCGCATCCTCGGCGAAAAGCCTAAGTAATTCAGGGAGTTTTCGCTCCGAGACATAGCGATTCATTTGTTCAATCACCTGCCTGGCAGCTATTTCACTGTTTGCAGTGGAGGGTGCTGTTGCCCCGGCGATTGTGGAAAATATGGGTAGTCCCAGTGATAACGCCAGAGTGTATATGACAACAGGTGCAAGCAGTTTGAGTTTCATGTGTTGGTTTCCTTAAGTGAGATAAATATTGTCACTTTTTCTTTGGCAGTATATCGGCATCGGCATCCGCCAACGTGATAGTAGAAATGTCGTCGATTTTCTGTGCAACAACTTGTTGCGGGTGTTCGAGTACATTGCTGCCCGGTGTTGCGAGGGTAATGTTGCTAATATCTTCAATTTTCTGAGCGGCAACATTGACTGGGTTTTCAATCACATCCGCGCCGACTTCCGCCATTGATATGTTGCTAATATCTTCAATTTGTTGCGCAGGTGCTGCAACCGGATTCTCAATCACATCAGCGCCGACCGGAGCCAGAGACAGGCTGTTGCTATCTTCGCCATTGTTTGCCGCGGTTTCATTTGTATCAGCTTGAGATGATTCTTTTGTTTCATCGCCCCGCGTTGTCTGGCTGCTTTCAATGTTAATAACCAGGCCGACATTTTCTAATGCGGCTTTGTATTTTTCCGCTGAGTCAGCATTAATTTTGCTTTTTATAACTTTGCGACCACCAGCAAAATAGGGTGCAAGTTTTTCGGCATCTGTTTTAAACAGTGCTGCCATATTTTGCATCACCGTTTGTTTGTCTTTACCTGCCTGTAATATGCCGAAAAATACGACATCAAACGGCTCTTTGCTCATGGTTTGAACCTGTGCGTTATGGTTACTATTAGTATAGACGAAAAGAGATATTATCCACAGATAATCGCTCTTACGCATCCATGCGTCCGCGACATTAGTGCTATCCATGCACGTCAATATAGATGAGCGCAGAGTAGTGGCGCATGGATGTGCCGTTATGTCCATGGGTGGGCGGCATATGAGAATACAGGAGCGCAACCTTAAATGTCGTGGACGGTATAGGTGCGCAGGAGTGACTATTCGTGGATTAAAGGGCACCTCTATTAATTCCATCCTTTGGTGCGTTAACGGTACG
>CAZALW010000431.1:0-2479 GCA_964485705.1 uncultured Thiotrichaceae bacterium | reverse complement strand
CTTTTTTCAAAGGGGGATTGAGGGGGTTTAGTTTTTAATGTCTGCTAAGTGTCGATAGCAGCCATTTCCGTCCTTTGGTTCGCAAACGGCACATCCTTGTCCATCCTTTGGTTCGTTAACGGCACATCCTTGTGCCACTGCTGCCACTACTCAAAGCCAGCTCTGCGCACGTTAAAGTGCAGCTTTTACATCTAAGCAGACCAATAAGGTGTTGCTATGCCCTCACCCAGGTCTGCCTTTATCAAACGACTTCTAACCTCTAGCAACTTCTCGATTAGTGCGGGTTCTGCTTTTTCATATGCTTGTGCATCTGGAACACGTTTAACCACGACACCCAGTAACTCGGTAATGGCGTTACCAATTGAGTTTTGACTGATAGTTACAATTAAATCACCTTCATCATTTCGGTAAATCAGTTGTTTAAAAGCAGGTTGCCAACGAATAGCATTGGCGTATTTTGCATCAGTGACACATTGATCCCTCACTTTTTTTGCTGATGCCATAAAATCATTATTAAACAATAAAATACTTTCAATTTGCTCAGGGAAATAAGAATCCTGCGGCACCGGTGCATTACGTGTTGATACCTGTGTAAAAAATGCGCGGTAAAAATCAATAAAACCTTTTAAAATCTGATCGTATTCCTGCCAAAAACGAATATCTCTCAGCGCATCTGCGCCACCCTGAACTTTCCAGCTTGGTAAACCCTGAGGATAACCTGTCAATTCAATTTTTGACGAACCTTTGCTGGTTTGCTTTAAGATGGTGAAATCCAGCGATGAGAAAAAATCACTATAAACATCACGCATATACGCCTGAAACAAACTGTGCTGACCACCATCAGTGAGGTTCGGATTATCGGTATCTGCAAATGCTGCTTCACGTAAGGTTTTTTTATCAAATACAATAAAATGGTTATGCAGCATACGAATACTGGGCACACCGGGTGAAGTTAATGGCCAGGTGGCATCCAGACTGGCTTCACCAGCCAGTATCAGTGCTTCATCAGGATCAGGGTATTGCTCAATCATAAAATCAATAATGATCTGGTTCATGCGATTCCAGGATTTTTTTGTTTTTTCAGGAACCTGAGTGCGGCGCACGGGTCTGCCCAGTGGATCAAGGATTGAATTAGAGGTGTTATAAATAATCGAAGTATCGAACTCGTTACTGTGACCCAATGCTTTTCGATACAGCAATAAATCTTCCGGGTTTTTTAACAAGCCGTTGTTATTCGTCAAATCGTTTAAATTTTCAGTGCTGTTAAAAAATTCATTTTGTGCCATACCTTCAGGCACATCCAGTGGAATAGGACGAAATGGGGTAACAATTTCTCTAGGACCAGACTGCACAATATTCTCCAACGGTTTTAATTACGCCGCATTATACAGATTCAACCTTGGCGAGTAAGGTACTTTAGGGCGCACCTTTATTAAAAACATACAACGCTTTATACATGCCTAACAGCTCAATAACCTGTATCACCGACTGCGTTAATCTTCGCTCGCTTTCCAGAGCGTTAGTTATTTTAAAGACCATTACTCAGATTACAGCTTTATATGTAAACAGTAGTATCGCCTGCTTTCCATATTTCATGTTTTTGAAACGTGTGTTGAAATAATTTGGTGTTGATAAAATAATTAAGCCATTGCTTAACCCGAGCATATGACGATTGTTCAAACCAGCTGATATCAACCAGTGAAAACTGACGAACAAACGGAAACACAGCGATATCAGCCAAAGAGGGTTGATTGCCTAACAGGTAGATATTTTCACCAAGCATGGTTTCGAGTTCTGCGATGAATACTTCACACGCCTGGCGATAATACTCCTGACTATACTCAGGAAAGCGATCTGCATATTTATAATGATCCAGATCATTTTTAAATGAATAATCATTGCTTTCAACTAATATCTCAGCATCCAACAAATGTGCGTTATCTTCGCCTAACCAGTTATCAGGGTCATTTTGTGCAAGTGCCCATTTCAAAATATCCCAGCTTTCATCAAGAACACTGCCATCACTTAACTGTAAGACAGGAACCGTATTGTTTGATGAGATTTTTAGTAACTGTGACGGCAAAACTTTTAAATCAACTTCACGCAGCGCTACTTTTAAACCCGCATATTTCAGCGCCATATGCGCACGCATGCAATATGGGCAACGTCTAAAGCTATATAATACCGGTGTATCCACGTAACTATTTTGTATCGTATTTATATTTAAAAACAATCAGCACAATACTCATTATGCTGATGCAACTGGCGCCAACTAATAAAGGCATATTCTGGGTAAGAGAAGCATGTGCAACCCAAAAAGCATTGCCAGATACAGACAATAAAAGCATTTGCATGGAAACATCATCGGTATGACGTGTTTTCAGCGCTTTAATAATTTGAGGAACCAGAATAAGCGTAACCAGTAAGGACGCTATCCAGCCAAATAATACTTCTAATGACATCTAAAACCTTTAATATT
>CAZALW010000430.1:0-2485 GCA_964485705.1 uncultured Thiotrichaceae bacterium | reverse complement strand
CTGCTAATCTTTCCTGTTTAGCGTTCTATCGTTTAGCGCTCTATGGTTACAACTCTATGGCTACTAAAGTACCATGGTAGTAAGCTTGGCGAAACAAGATGAAAGAGGCAGGGATGGTTGAAGCATGCCTGGAAAAATCAGAAAAAATCATAATAGGGCGAATCACTGGTGTTTACGGTGTAAAAGGCTGGATTAAAATTTTTTCATACACTGATCCGATGGAAGCTATTGTTGATTACAGTCCCTGGTATATAAGGGCTGCTGCTAATAGGGATGACGCTAACAAGCAGACAGCATGGACACAGGTTAAGCTGAAAACAGGCAAGCGCCATGCTAAAACCGTGGTTGCAAAACTGGATGGCTGTGATGATCGCAATGCAGCAATGGCTTATGTTGGAACTGAAATTGCAATAGAACGCCAGCAGCTTGAATCATTAAAAGAAAAAAATGGATATTACTGGCGGGATCTGATTGGCTTGCGAGTCATCAACCAGCAGAATATTGATCTTGGCGTAGTAAAAAGTCTGCTGGAAACCGGTGCTAATGATGTCCTGGTAGTTGTTTCTGACATGAACTCAGAAGCGGAACCTGAAATAGGGTGTGAAGAAACCTCTGAGAAAGAAAGCGCTAAAGTTGCCATAAGAGGACATCCCAGAGAACGCCTAATCCCGTGGACGATGAATAACGCAATTATTGCAGTCGATCTGAAGCGACAGGTTATTGAAGTTGACTGGGATTCTGAGTTTTAGCTGGCTGCGGTTAGATCTTTGTGAATATCTTTCTCATTACCCTGTTTCCAGAATTGATACAGCAGGCCACAGGTTATGGTGTGCTAGGACGGGCGATAAAGCAACAGCAATTAAACTTGTTGTGTTTTAACCCAAGAGATTATGCAGAAGATAAACATCGCACGGTAGATGACCGACCTTATGGTGGTGGTCCCGGCATGTTAATGAAAGTCGAGCCGCTAGCGAAAGCAATAATGGCAGCGAAGGAAGCTTCTGAAAAACAGGCTTCTGAAAAACAAGTCGCAGCCATGTCGGCAAAAGTGGTTTATTTGAGTCCGCAGGGACAGCAGTTAAACCAGCAGTTAGTAGTCAATACCGCTGCACAGAAAAATGATTTAATTTTGATTGCCGGTCGTTATGAAGGGATTGATGAGCGATTAATTGAATCACTGGTTGATGAAGAATGGTCAGTGGGTGATTATGTATTAAGTGGTGGTGAATTTGCCGCACTGGTGGTGGTTGATGCAATAACGCGTTTAATTCCCGGTGTGTTAGGTGACGATGAATCAGCGATACAGGATTCATTCATGCAAGGTTTGCTGGATTGCCCGCATTACACCCGGCCTGAAACAGTTAATGGTCAAAAGGTACCGGCTGTTTTATTAAGCGGTGACCATAAGGCAATACAACGCTGGCGTTTAAAACAGTCGTTGGGTCGAACCTGGCTAAGAAGGCCGGATTTATTGGCAACGCTGAAAGCCGAAGCGTCTGACTGGGATAATGAAAAAGCAGCTCTGCTTGCTGAGTTTAAAGCAGAGTACAAGAGTAAAAAGATACTTTAATTAACATTTAGATTTATCGGGCGAGTATATTCTACGGCCTGGGCGGAGTAATAATATGAGCAACATAATTCAACAAATTGAAGCCGAACAAATGACACGTGAAGTGCCAACATTTTATCCTGGTGATACCATTGTGGTTCAAGTGCGTGTAAAAGAGGGCGAACGTGAGCGTTTGCAGGCTTTCGAAGGCGTCGTTATTGCCAAGCGTAACCGTGGCTTACATTCTGCGTTTACCGTACGTAAAATATCTCATGGTGAAGGTGTTGAACGTGTTTTTCAGACATACAGTAATGCCATTGCTGATATCACCGTTAAACGTAGTGGTAAAGTCCGTCGTGCGAAACTATACTACTTACGCGGTAGAACGGGTAAAGCAGCACGTATTACCGAAAAATTAAAACTGGCGAATAAAAAATAATCTTAACTTATTTAACAGTTTTTAAAAGGAACGGTGCTTAATGCGCCGTTTTTTTTGCAATCAATATGCTTCATATTGCCAATAGTCATTTTACTGCTGTTTTTTTGTAAGCTCTCTCAGAATATAATAAATGCGTAACTTCTTAAGGGCATCTTTATTAATTCATGAATATGAATCTTGAGTTCAAAATATGCCATATTATCGTTGTAAATCTTCGCAATAGCTCACTCACGTGCCCATGTTGATAAAATCGTACGCCTTAATCTGACACATTTTGATCCTCAATCTTCACATCCAGAGAAGTGGTACATGGATGTACCGTTAACGTACCAAAGGATGGAGTTAATAGAGATGCCCTTAATAAGTCCGAGCCGGGGATGCCTGAATCATAGTGTGATGGTGGAGAACATTGTTGAGATGTTACTGATACAATTATGTTCGCCCTTTGGTTCGTTACAAGAAAATTGCTCCTGCATTTTCTATATACCGTCCATCCA
>CAZALW010000429.1:0-2486 GCA_964485705.1 uncultured Thiotrichaceae bacterium | reverse complement strand
TATTGTATGCACACCAGGTAATTTAACATGTCCGCAGGAAAATTAATCGAACCAAAAATGATTACCGACCTTGATCAAAAGGTTGTCTGTTTACTGCCTATTGGCTTTTATTTTAACGATAAACGCTGGCAAATGATCTGGGGTCAGTATGATAAAAAAGGCGACACCTTAACCATGGCTGATTTAAAAACATTATTTCCTGATGAAAAAACAGTGCAGAACCCTGCGGATAATACTGGTGAAACCTTCGGAAAGTGTAAATAACTTCCTGATTAGCCATGAAAGCCAGCTATATTTATATTTTCATTGTAAAACAACAGCTTAACTTACTACTGTCATCTCGACCTGAGGGAGAGATCTTGAGCTACCGTGGTATAAGATCTCTCCCTCTGGTCGATGACAGTAATAAAAATGATTTTACGAACCAAGGTCTTTAAGTTAGGCTGAATATTATGGCTAATCAGGAATAATTTTGTGTAACTGCCATCGTTGAATGCAACCCGCTAAAGCTTAATTTTCAGCACCTTAGTCATCCTCGCTACGATTCAACTGATTTTTTAAGATTAAACATTCTTCAAATTCAACCATAAATTCATTCAAAGCAGGCTACCAACTTCTAAGAAAATTGTTTCATTTTTGAATACTTTACGTTGAGCCAGTGCGGGCATCTACTGCTCGGTGCCACGTGCTTCCGCCTGTTCATTAAGCAACTGCTTCTGCAACCACTCGTACTCTAAACGACGTGCTTCCTGCTGTTTTCCTAACAGCCTTTCTTCTTCGATACGTACCTCCATCAAAAATCTTTCGTCCGGCAATTCTTCGACTTCGTGCGTCACTTGCTCAGCTTTTGCCGAATCAATCCTGACTGACTCCTTGATAGTTAAGCTATCAACAATTTCATCTGTTTCAACTCTTAATGACCACACAATTGAAATAAAAACCAAAGCAAATATTCCTGCAAACGCCAGGTAGCCCATAATTCGCCTTCCTGTTTTTACCTTCCTGCTTCTTCGCCTTCGCCTTTTCCTGGCAGGATTAAAAGTCTCTTCTTTTTTTTTACTTACCCCAGGTGCTTTTTTTTCGGCCACAACAACCTCTACGGCTGACTGCTTCACTTCAGGTTTATCAACAGGCACCGAGACCGGCTGTTTCATCTCAGGCTCATCAACAGTAATCACGGCTACTTGTGTTTCCTGCTCAGCTTCGCGAGGTTTTTCATCTACTGTAGTTTTTGTTTTTACCAGTAAACCTTGTGCCACATCTCCTGGTTTTATCCAGGGAAAATCTTTTTCCAGTGCTTTAGCGGCTACTTTGTTGTCTTTTTTAGCAGCATCACGGTTAACAATAGGCACAACACTGTCTTTCATCCGCTCCACTACCATCTCATCGACCAGGTCAACATCAATCGTATCCCGCTGGTCAGCAAAGCCATAAACCAGCACAGTCTCACATAACAGGTTAATAAGTCGCGGTGTACCACCACTGTGACAGTGAATACGTTCACAGGCGGCAGGGGTAAATATATTTCGCTGTGTACCCGCGACCAGTAATCGATGCTGAATATAACCACAGGTCTCGACTACGCTGAGTGTTTCCAGGTGATAATCCACAGCAATGCGCTGGGCAAACTGCATCAGCTCAGGTTTCCGTAGCATTTCTTTTAATGCTGGCTGACCGGAAAGGATAACCTGTAACAACTGGTCTTTTTCCGTATTGATATTAGACAACATACGAAGTTCTTCCAGTGCTCCCTCCTTCATGTTCTGCGCTTCATCAACAATTAACAATACGGTACGTTTACTGGCATATTCTTCAATCAAAAAATCCATGAAGACCTGATGCATTTCAACCTGAGTCAAATTTGACTGCTGCAAATCAAAAGCCGATAGTATCCAATCGAGTAAACCACCAAATGTCTGATGGGTGTTGGTAATCAAACCCACGGTAAGGTCAATAGGAACACGACCTAACAGAGCACGTAATATGGTGGTTTTACCCGCACCCGGTTCACCACTGATTACACAAAACCCGACATGATTAATCAAGCCGTACTCAAGCAAAGTCATGGCCATCTGATGTTTTTTACTTAAATAAAGAAAAGCCGGATCAGGCAACATTGAAAACGGTTTTTCCTTGAAACCGTAAAACGCTTCATACATAATATTTTTAACCAGTTAAGATTTCATAATCAAACAGTTACAGAGCCTTAGCAACATTATATGGTTTCACAGGCGGAAATTTCATCATATTGTCACGCAGTGTTAGTTATTATAGACATACAATTCGTTGACCAACAAGATTCAACACAAATTTTATTGCGCGAAAGCCTGGTAGCTCACGGTGAACTTAACTTAAACAGGAAAGTCACAAATACGTCTGTATATCAGGCATTATTATTAGGTTCAACTGGCGCATCTGGATTATATAGCATAAGGGCATCTCTATTAATTCGTGAACATGAATCTTGAGTCCAAAATATGCCATAT
>CAZALW010000428.1:0-2491 GCA_964485705.1 uncultured Thiotrichaceae bacterium | reverse complement strand
TTGATAGACTAAGTTTAAAGACTGGCTTTTATGTTTCTACGACCCAGACTCCTAGGTGATTATTACCTGATTTCTCAGAGCAAGCGCTTGAACTATTAGGTTTATGACTTTTCTGTGCTGATACTGTGTTGTTACTACTCATTGCATATTACCTCGCTAATTGTTCTTAATGATTTTTTTAGCATTTTTGTAGGTGTCTGAATATGTTGTATAAACAAGCTGGTTGATCAAATATAAGCTAAAGAGATCGGCATAGATATAACCAATCGCACTGCCTGGCTCTTCTTTAAAATAATTGGCATCGAAAGTATTATCTGGCTATTGTGTACGATGTTTGGAAGTGTCCGTCTACTCGACCGATTGATTTATATTATTTGACATCCGCTTTTGAGCAAAACTTCATAGTTTGAAAATGTGTTCGAGGTCACCTATGTGTTGACTGCGGAAGATCATACAAGATTGGGTTCGCGTATAAAAATCACGTAAGCTCCTGAATTATATGAGAATAAATGGTGGGTCTGGAAGGGCTCGAACCTTCGATCTGCCGATTATGAGGCCCGGCTAGCGAGTCTTGAAACCCACTAAAGCCGCGCTGTGTAGGCGTTTTAGGGGTGTGCATATACCAGTTTCCTTACCACTAGTGTGTTCGAAGTATGTTTTTACACGAGTTTATTTAGGTAGTTCTGTTCAATTATTTCAAGCGTAATCCAACTCTTACCATGTGTCTTGAAACTAATTAAGTGCTTTTACCAAAGCTTCAGCAACAGCAGCTGACGAACCAGGGTTTTGTCCTGTTATAATCAAACCATCAACAACGGCCAGCGAGTTCCAATCTTCAACCTTCCGGTACACTCCGCCCACTGCGATAAGCTGGTCTTCAAGCAAATAGGGCACGACATCCGTTAATTCCACTGCAGCTTCTTCGGAGTTGCTAAAACCAGTGACTTCTTTACCTTTGACCAATGGATCACCATTTTGATCCTTAGCCTTTAATAACACCGAAGGTGCATGGCATATTGTCGCTACAGGTTTTCCGGCAGTAATAAAAGCTTCAATCAGCGCAATTGAATCATTGTCTTTATGCAGATCCCATAATGGACCATGTCCACCGGGATAGAATACTGCATCAAAATTTTCTACTTTCATTTCTGCTAATTTAGCAGTGTTTGCCAGTTCATTCTGAGCGGCCTTGTCATCGTCAAATCGGCGCGTATCATCGGTTTGAAAATCAGGTTCGTGACTTTTCGGATCTAGCGGCGGTTGACCGCCTCGCGGTGAGGCCAGCGTAACTAGTACACCCGCATCTTTTAAGTGGTAATAAGGGCTGGCAAATTCCTCCAACCAAAAGCCTGTTTTTTTACCGGTATCACCCAGTCGATCGTGTGAGGTTAAAACAATAAGTACTTTCATTAGGTGTCCTGTTTGACATATTTAATTACGCCAACATCATACGCCTGCTGTTAGCTTTTACAATAAAAACAAATATATAATGATGATCTTATGAAAGGTATTGAAAGTGAAAAAGAGTTATATAAGAGTTATATAGGGTCTTCAAATTAAAACCTACACGACTTTCGTTACGAGGGTGAGTATTTTCCAATAATGAAATGAGCCTGAACGATAGAGTCATTATGCTTGGTTTACTCTTCGTTCATCAATGGTTTTAAAAAGTAATCGACGAGCCTTTTGTAGCCGGTCAGCCGATTGATTATCGGTTATTGCTAATGCTATTTTATCCATTTTCTTAAAGCTAATACCGTCCTTTAAATAGCTTTTAGCATTAGGCAATGATTTGAGTTTATCATACGGTGTCATCATGTTTTTATAATGGTATTTTTTGCGTTGTTTGCCTTTTTCATCGGTAATGATTTCAGGAAAAAAGCAAGGTCGATGATAGTTGATATGCGGGTTTACATAATCCTGATTAAAGTCGTTAACCAGGCTCGCATACTTTTGTGGAATGTGGTGATAACCCAGTATTTTTCTGACCACGGATGCGTTTTTACTTTCCGCTAATGCGTTGTCGTTTGAATGACGTGATCTTGATTTTGTAAACTCAATGTGCAGTTTGTTTAACAGCTTTGATGATTGATGTACTCGCTGCCGTTATCTGAATGGAAACTTATCAGCTTAAACGGGAAGGTTTTCAACATGGCTTTAAGCACGGGTAATAAATAAGCTTCACTGATTTTTTCAACACTGCAGACCATCTCAAACTGAGTGACCTCATCAACGGCATTAATATGATAGATGCCTTTAACCTTATCCTGGTCGCCTTGATGCACCGTGTCGATGCGAATGTAACCTGGTTTTCCATTGGGCTGTGGTTTTCTTCGCTCACCGATAGTGGATTTTTTAGGGCGTGTTTTTTCAAAATGGGTTCTTGTTTTTGAATAAGTTTTTGACTGGCGAAGGTTATAGAGGTGGCTGACCGATATCGTGCTTAAGCGTTTATATTCTTGCTCACCAAACACACCATAAGCGCGCTCCA
>CAZALW010000427.1:0-2508 GCA_964485705.1 uncultured Thiotrichaceae bacterium | reverse complement strand
TTACATACAGTTAAGTAAGTGTAACACTGTATTTTTGTGTAAGTTATTCCGACGAATCCTGTATGGATTAAGTAGGGTAACGCTTTATTTATTACCTATAAACAAGTAGGTGTAACCGTGTATTTGTCTAAGTTATTTCTGCAAGCATTGATCTAAACTTCCGCAGATCAAAAACAGACTGTCCCAGCAACAAAAAAAGGGCAGGAATCCCTGCCCTTTTTTCAACTAGAAGGCTGTTAAGCTAAAACTCACGCCCTGCGCACCGCGTGTGGCAGCGGTAAAGCATTGGATTGCAGACTAATAAACACACAACCTGCTTTCCCGACAAAGACTAGGCTCTACGGCGACGAGCAATGCCAATCAGACCAATCAGACCTGAACCGAACAGCCAGACAGCAGCAGGAACGGGGATAACAGCCACTGGGGTGATAGTGCCTGGCGGTAGAGAGAACTCACCATTCAGTATCACATCATCTGAATCAAAATCGAACATAGTGAAGAGGTGAGTATCCAGGGGACCTCCAAACTCATCGCCAGATACATAATCGATAACAAGAGCACCACCAGGAGTACAACCATCGACAATTTCGCCCAAGCAGGCAAATAAATTAAAACCCTGTAAAAGCCCGTCTTGAAAGAAAAGATTGTTAGCTGAATCAGCAGCGGTATTTAGCGGCACAAATGTCAGCGCAGTGTTACCCATGTTATTGATAAACTCAATAATTATGGAGTCGAACGCCACATTCTCCGTGCCCGGCATTGCCACACTAGTAGTGACGAGGGCATCGTCCCATACAACATGCATTTGCACAGTATCATTAACAGCCAGACCCTGGAAACCAGTCCAGTCAGATAAGTTAAAACCATCAGCGTCATTGAAACTGTTAATTTGCCCGAAAACATCTGTCTCAACCAGTACTGCCTGTGCAGGCATCACCATCGAGAACGTCATGACTACGCCAGCAGCCAGTGATGTATAAAGTTTTTTATTTAATATTCCCATAATTTTTGCCTTTTTAATCATTTGCAAACATTTCATTTGCTGTTAACAGGGTTAAGCTTCCTCATTAGCTCTATTCTGAAAGCCTTCACGTTCAAAATTAATAATGCAAATACAATGCCAGAACACTTACACTTGTTTTAAATCAAAGAGTTAAAGAAACTTATGCGGTTTGGCAGAACTGAAAGATAGAAATAGCAGTGAGTTAAAACAGTAAACGTAAAAAATTACGACAGTTTTTTCTAAAAGACTTAAAGATTCTTGAATTTTTCTACCTGCTCCCGGTGTTATGTTGCAAAGAAGGCTAAAATATTATCGTATCCGCAATGCATCAATTGTCATAAGCTGTTGTTATTATTTCATTATCAAGTAGAAAGTCTATTTTTTTATTGGCTTATTCAATCCGTGCAGAGCTGCAAATGATATAGACAGTTTTTTATAGTTATAGCTTAATCCGGTTTCTGAGATGAATGACCGTCAATTAGCGAACACAACATGCAGGGTCATGCAAAACTTTTATAAATATTCACTGCTGACCCGAATAGTATTTACTTAAGGTGTTTCAGGTTATTTTTTTACTAACCACCCTGGCATGAGTGTGCTTGTAATGTAGGTTGGCGCTGAGGCACGAAGCCCAACAGACCTGCTGATTCTGGCTCCATTGTTGGGCTTCGTGCCTCAGTGCCAACCTACGAAGATCCTGCTTTTGCAATTATCTTTTGCTTAAGTAAGTGCCATTCACTGCTGACCCCAATGCCCACAAGTTAAGGATTTTGTCGTCATTCCGGCAGTGTTTTAGCGGGAATCCATGGTGTGTAAAGTCTGATATAACTGGCATTGTACCGGCTGACCGATGGATTCCATCCTTAGGTACGTTAACGGTGCGTCCATGCACCACTTCTCCGGCTAAAACACTGCCGGAATGACGAACGTTATTGCTTAACTTACTGGCATTGGTGTCAAACCCGGGTCATTCAGTGTATTGAGTTACATGAAACGAATCAGCTAATGAAATAACTGTGCGGCACGTTTATATGGACAATATTGGCTGGGGTAATATCTCGCTGCTGCGCGTAATAAGAGTAACAACTAGCGGCGAATCCAGAGAGTTATCGTTGACGATGAAGCATATCGTCGCGTGCTACTTGCGCGACTGACAGTGGTTTTGTCGGCTTACGCTATCGCTAACCCGACCCACGAAACTGTCCATCAACCTTGTTTAGATGGAGTACTAGCAGTCGTAGGCCTGCTTAAGCGATAGCGTAGCTGGCAATAGCCATCATAATCATGGGTTGTAGACTGCCTGCCTTCTCCCACGCTCCCGCGTGGGAACGCATACCGATGTTAATTTAGGATTGCATACGCATTCCCACGCGGGAGCGTGGGAACGAGGCAAAACAAGTTTTGATTAGAATGCAAAGAGTAAAAAAGTAATAGTGCCATCTCAACTCAATCATGTCATCTCGTATATGGACTCCACCGATTTTGCAACAACAAATTATAAAAAA
>CAZALW010000426.1:0-2508 GCA_964485705.1 uncultured Thiotrichaceae bacterium | reverse complement strand
GAATTTTTCTGGCCAGTACGTGTCTATTACGAGGATACCGATTCAGGTGGTGTGGTTTATTACGCCAACTATCTGAAGTTTATGGAGCGTGCGCGTACTGAATTATTACGCAGCATTGGTTTTGAACAGGATATAATACAACAGGAGCTGGGCGTGCTTTTTGCGGTAACCAGTGTCAGCATTCAATATAAAAAACCAGCTAGATTTAATGACGAGTTAAACGTGATCACATCCATTACTGCTTTAGGTAAAGCCAGTATTCATTTTCAACAATCTGTTTTTCTTAAATCAACGCTACATACAGACGTTGCATCAGAGACGCTTTTGGCTGACGCGACAATAATCTGTGCCTGTCTCAACGCAGAAAAATTTACTCCGCAAAGTACACCTTCATCAATCATTAAAAAAATCAAAAAGGAGTATTTTTGTGGAAACTGATATGTCATTATTTTCGCTGATAACGCATGCCAGTATAGTGGTGCAGATAGTGATGTTGATTTTGTTAATCGCATCGGTACTTTCATGGTTTGTTATTACCATGAAATATAAAGCATTAAAACGGGCGAGAGCGGAAGCGGCTCGATTTGAAGATCAGTTTTGGTCGGGCATCAATTTATCCGATCTTTATAGTCAGATAAAACGGAAAACCGATGAGCATCAAGGTATAGCACGAATTTTTGAGATGGGTTTTGCGGAATATATTCGCACCCATAAAAACAAAGTGAATACAGTAATGATGTTAGCCAGTGTGCAGCGCAGCATGAAAGTGGCGGTGACACGGGAAGAAGATTCGTTGAACTCGCATTTGTCCATGTTGGCAACCATCGGTTCAATTAGCCCCTATATTGGTTTGTTTGGTACCGTGTGGGGCATCATGCGCTCGTTTATCGCATTAGGTTCGGTAGAACACGCCAGTCTTGCTATGGTTGCACCGGGCATTGCCGAAGCATTAATCGCAACAGCGATGGGTTTGTTTGCCGCCATTCCTGCGGTTATTGCCTATAATCGTTATGCCGAGCAGGTTGACCGTCTGTCGAATACCTACGAGAATTTTGCAGAAGAATTTGCCACCATTTTGCAACGCCAAAGTCATGCCAGCAGTGAATCATAATGGCTAGAAAACGCCGTTCAATTGCAGAAATAAACGTAGTGCCATATATAGATGTGATGCTGGTACTATTGATTATTTTTATGATCACAGCACCGATTGTGCAGCAGGGTGTTAAGGTCGAATTGCCTAAACTAAGCGCCAATACTTTGCCGCCAGAGCAGCTTGAGCCGGTGATATTAACAGTGAGTAAAACTGGAGAATATTACTTAAATGTGGGTGATAACTTAAAAAAACCATTAACAGATGACATTGTCATTCAACGTGTAACGCTGGTATTAAAACAAAAACCAAAAACACCGATTTTGGTGCGTGGTGATAAAGACGTGAATTATGGAGCAGTAACAACAGCTATGGTTTTATTACAATCTGCTGGTGTGGAAAAAGTGGGGTTGATGACCGATCAACCTTGAAAAGCAATTATTAATTGTTAATTGTTAATGACGCATTGCGCTTGTTATAGTGGTTTTTAAAATGTTCACAATAAGTAGCACGTTTAGTAAAAATCAAAAAATAACCCAAAACCACCCTAATTAACCATTAACCATTAACCATTAACCATTAATCATTAACAACTGCTTTATAATGAGTTCATCCGGTCTATATACTGAATTAAAAAAACATCCGTGGATTCTGCTGCTGGTGGTGTTTGTACACATTGCTTTAGTGTTGTTGTTAGGGTTGAATTTAAGCAGTGATGAAGTGCCACCAATGGCGCAAAAGCATAATATTATTGATGCCGTTGTTGTTGATGCAAAAAAGTATGATGAGCGGGAGAAACAGAAAAAGCAGGCCGTGCAGAAAAAAATTGAAGATAAAAAAGCAGCTGAGAAAAAAAGGTTATTGGCGCTAGAGAAGAAAAAATCGGCAGAAAAAAAGCGTCAGCAGGAAATAAAACAGAAAGAATTAACTGTAGCCAAAAAGAAAGAGCAGGAGCGGATAAAAAAAGAAAAATTGGAAAAAGACAAAAAAGTTAAAGCGCGGCTGACGAAAGAGAAGAAAATTAAAGAAGAGCAGCTTAAGAAAAAGCAGGCTGAAGAAAAACGGGCTAGAGAGAAACAGGAAAAGAAAAGGTTAGAAGCTGAAAAACAACGTATTGCGGAAGAAAAACGGTTAGCCGAAGAAAAACGCAAAGCAGAAGATCAGCGTAAGCGGCGTGCTGAAGAAAAGGCAGAATTTGAACGTGCTTTGCTGGAAGAAGAAAGACGTGAAGAAGAAGCGAAAAAGCAAGCGGCACGTACCGCTAGATTGAATACCCAGCGCCAGCAATATATTATGCTAATTGCTCAAAAGGTTGAAAATAGCTGGTTGCGTCCTGCCGCTACTTATGCAGACCAAAGTTGTGAAGTGATTGTGACGCAAACCATGTCCGGTGATGTGATAGATGTTCAGGTACAGGC
>CAZALW010000425.1:0-2514 GCA_964485705.1 uncultured Thiotrichaceae bacterium | reverse complement strand
TTGGTGCGTATCATTCGCCGAGCAATGCTGCTCGTGCTAGTGCTTATCGTGAACGTGTTCGCAGTAAATTAAAACGTGTATTAACGGGGGTGGTTTAGCATGATTAAATCATTCGTCTTGTTTATTGTTTGTTGTGGTTTTACAAATATCCTTGTTGCAGAACCTTTCGTTATCTTTGATGCAGGAAATACGGTTTCAACCGCACCTTATACGGCTATTTTATCAGGCGATCAACGCGAATCTGATTTACTCTCCTGGTTTTATAAAACAATCCCTGATGCAATCATTGATGAAGAGGACAAGAAAATCAGCGAACTGTTTCCGCTGGTCACTGGACAATTATCACCGCTATATATGTCAAGTGGCATTGATATATACCAAGCCAAGTTGCCTTCACCGCTTTGTGTTGTTGGCACAGATGATTTATCACTCAGGTGGTTACGCAAAAACAGCAACACACTTAAAGAAATAGAAGCGCATTGTTTGCTGGTTTCTGCACCCAATGTTGATAAAGCGCGTTTGGTATTAAACGTGCTTGGCAGTGTACCGATGTCGCTGGCAAGAGGCGACCAGCTTAGCGATTATTTTAAGTTTAATCACTACCCTGTTTTAATTACTGAAAGAGTTATATCACAGTGATCGATCATCCAGTAGAAGCATTGCTACGACCGCCTATTGAATATTATTCTGCGGTGGCGTATATGATGGTTGCGTTTATTGCCTATCGTGCGCCTGATGTATTGATGATGACGCAAGGCACTGCGTATCTGGTTGTTGTGACATTATTATATTTTTCTTTTAAACGTTTTTATCAGGGCTACCGTATTCGTCGGTATCAAAAAGGGCTAAGGCGACTAAAACCTTATACCATTTCATCAAAAACCTTGCCGGTAAGTGACGAGCGTTTATTTTTAGGTTTGGGTTTTGCCTGGGATGGTCGTCATACGCAGCGCCTGGCTAATCTTGAAAGAAAAGAAGGCAAAAAATATAAAGATCCAACGGCTATATATAAATGGGCCAGAAAAATAGAAATTAATCATGAAAAATCTTTTTTACTAAAATCCTATAAACGCAATTTAAAACGATTGATCATTAAATTAAATAAATGTGAAGTCAATCCATTGTGTAAAGGACTTAAGTACGCACTGGAAAATAACCCGTTAGCACCATTGCCCCCAGTAGGCGGTGAGCCATCTATTCATGCCGTTGGTCTGTATGAAGGCGAACACCCTGTTTACATGCCGCTGGCTGATCGTGTCGGTCATACCCTGGTATTAGGCACAACACGGGTGGGTAAAACCCGACTGGCTGAACTGCTTATTGCTCAGGACATACATCGTGGCGATGTGGTGATTGTGTTTGATCCCAAGGGTGATGCCGACATGTTCAAGCGCATGTATATCGAAGCCAGAAATGCAGGTCGCCTGGATAACTTTCATTTCTTTCATCTGGGCTACCCCGATGTTTCGGCGCGTTATAACCCGTTGGGTTCTTACAGCCGCATTACTGAGGTTGCCTCTCGTATTGCGGGTCAATTACCTGGTACAGGTCAATCTGCTGCATTTCGTGAGTTTGTCTGGCGTTATGTCAACGTCATTGCCAAAGCATTACAGGCCTTGTCACGCAAAACGGATTATAACCAGATATTAAATTATGGCCAAGATTTAGAGCCGTTGGTTAAAGATTACATGGAAATGCTGGCAGCTAAAAATGATGCCAGTGGACAATGGAAAGACACCGTTAAATACATTGAAGATGCGTTTAATGATTCAGATAATAAAGAATATCGTGTACCGCGTGAAATGACTTCGCGTGATCGTCACGTTGTTGCGTTGGTGCGTTATTGCAAAGACAAAGAGTTATTTGACGGTGTTGCTTCATCGTTATCACGAACCTATGAATATGATCGAGGATATTTTGATAAGTTGGTATCGAGTTTATTGCCATTAATGGAAAAGCTTACCACCGGTGAATGTGCCGAGTTGTTGTCACCTGATTATCTTGATGTAGATGATACCCGCACCATCTTTAGCTGGCCGGAGATTATGCGTACCAAAGGTATCGTTTATATTGGTCTGGATGCGCTGGTTGATCCAGAAGTGGCAGGTGCAGTAGGTAATTCCATGTTTGCAGATTTAACCTCTTATGCAGGGCAACGCTATAAACACGGTTCTTATGAAGGCCTGCCTGACATGGGTGAAAAAGATGCCATTGTCTCAATCCATGCAGATGAGTTTAATGAGCTGATCGGTGATGAGTTCATCCCTATGCTCAACAAAGCAGGAGGCGCGGGGTATCAGGTAACAGCTTATACACAAACATGGTCTGACGTTGAAGCCAGGCTTCAGGACAAAGCCAAAGCCGGACAGGTGGCGGGTAACTTCAATACCTTACTGATGTTACGTGTGCGCGAACTGGCAACGGCTGAAATGCTAACCAAACAGTTACAGCAAACTGACATTGACCTGTTAATGACGGAGTCTGGCGTGGTTGATTCAAGCAACCCGACAACGC
>CAZALW010000424.1:0-2519 GCA_964485705.1 uncultured Thiotrichaceae bacterium | reverse complement strand
CGGACGTTACTGGCACTGTTTAGACGATGGCCGCATCCAGTGCGATCTCTGCCCGCGTGACTGCAAGCTGCATGAAGCTCAGCGTGGTGCCTGTTTTGTGCGCATGCGTCAGAACAATCAGATAGTACTCACCACCTACGGCCGCTCTTCCGGCTTCTGCATTGATCCCATCGAGAAAAAACCGCTTAACCATTTTTATCCTGGCAGTAGTGTACTTTCCTTTGGCACTGCCGGTTGCAACCTGGCCTGTAAATTCTGCCAGAACTGGGATATCAGCAAATCCAGAGATATGGATCGGCTCATGTCTCAGGCATCACCTGAAACTATTGCTATTGCCGCCGAACAGCATGGCTGCAAGAGTGTCGCTTTTACCTATAACGACCCGGTGATTTTCGCCGAATATGCGATGGATACAGCCGATGCCTGCCATGCACTCGGCATTAAAACTGTCGCCGTCACAGCCGGTTACATAGGCGAAGCAGCTCGCCCGGATTTTTTCTCAAAAATAGATGCCAGTAATGTCGATCTAAAAGCCTTCAGCGATGCGTTTTACTACAAGCTCACCGGTTCACACCTACAGCCTGTACTGGATACCTTAATCTATCTCAAACATGAAACTAATGTCTGGCTGGAAATAACCACTCTGCTAATTCCCGGTAAAAATGATTCTGATGAAGAAATCACAGCCATGTGTAAATGGATTCACAAAGAACTGGGGCCGAATATACCGCTGCATTTTTCAGCTTTTCACCCGGATCACAAAATGCGGGACATTCCTGCCACCCAACCAGCCACCCTGATACGGGCAAGAGAAATCGGACTCAAACAAGGCTTAAACTATGTTTATACCGGTAATGTGCATAACCAGGAAGGAGACACCACCTTTTGTCCCGAATGCCATACCTTGTTGATTGAGCGTGACTGGTATCAAATCAAGCAATACTGTTTAACTAAAAAAGGGCACTGCCCTGACTGTGGTTCTACCATAACCGGCAGATTCGATGAAAAAGCAGAAAATTTTGGTGCTAGACGCATTCCTGTGACGATGCCTGCTGTAATTAATAGCTGATTTTAACTTACTGAGATTATTGGGAAGTTTTGTACTACCACGCATCAGTATTTTAGTTCATGTAAAATCTAAATATATTACTTAAGGCTATGAATATGATTATAAAAAATGAGTTAAGTCAGGTTAAAGTAACTTCTTAATATGTTTGGAAAAAAGGTGATTATCTCGACCATAGGGAGAGATCTTAATACAGCGGCGTTGTACTCTACCGAGCAAAACTCGATGAAATATTATATGGCTATAGATCAGGGCAGCCACGCCAGTCGCGCCTGTTTGTTTGATGAAACAGGTGAGCTTGTTTGCAAGCACAGTAAAAAAATAAAAATCAGGCAAATCAGTGACAGTCATATCGAACAGGATGCAAACGAAATCGCGGACTCGGTTAAGGAGGTGGTAACCCGGTTATTGAATGAAACCAGCACTCAGCAAACAATCGTTGCTTGTGGTATTGCCATACAACGCTCATCGGTTCTTGCCTGGAATAAAAACGGCACCGCCATCAGTCCGGTACTAAGCTGGCAGGACACACGCGGCAAACAACTAGTGGCGAAGCTGAGAAATAATGAAACTGAGATTCAACAAATTTCGGGTTTACCTTTATCAGCACACTACGGTGCCAGCAAATTAAATTATTTGCTGGCGAGGGCAAAACATCAGGGTGTTGCTATTGACACACTGCAACTGTCACCACTGATAAGCTACTTGTTGTTCCACATACTCGATGAACGCCCTTATATTGTCGATCACGCTAATGCACAACGCACCCAGTTGTTTGACCTGAAGAAACTGAACTGGTCGACACGGCTCACTGAGTTATTCAACATACCCAAACAACTACTACCTGACTGTGTACCTGTATTAAAAACACCCGATACACCACATGGAAAACTGGCGAACACAGGCATTCCTGTATGCGCTATCAACGGTGATCAGAATGCTGCGATTTTTGGCGGTGGACTATTAACGCCTGAAACTGCGATGGTAAATTTTGGTACGGGTGCTTTTGTCTTACGATTGTTAACACGCTACAGAGCAAGTGAAAAACAACTCAGTGGCATTGCCTGCTCTGATCGCAACTCGGTTCAATATGTTCGTGAAGCGACCATCAATGGTACTGCCAGTGCGCTAAGCTGGCTGCAAAAAAGACATCAGGTGAGTGATATATTAAAACAATTACCAGCATGGCTGAATGACATCGGTTTGAATAATATAAGGCAGCCGCCTGTTTTTATCAACACTATCGGTGGTCTTGGTTCACCCTGGTGGCAAAATAATATTGAAGCGAAATTTGTTGACTCTGAATTTACCGAATCTGATAGTCCATTAGACATAGTGAATACTGATGTGGCCGCGCAGGCAGTCGCCGTCATTGAAAGCATCGTATTTATGGTATGCATTAATCTGCAGATAATGCAGTCTGAGCACACCATAACCAGCATACGAGTCAGCG
>CAZALW010000423.1:0-2532 GCA_964485705.1 uncultured Thiotrichaceae bacterium | reverse complement strand
GTGAGAGGCTGAGGGGGAGGTTCCCTCGGCCTACTCGACCGCTTCGTTCCACGCCGGTGATTTGCGACGTTAGATTAAAACATGGAGAAATAAAGTGTTATTTAGTAAGAGCCTAAGCCTCAAAATTATTGAAATTAGTCTGGGCGCAATAATTGGTGGCTTTATTACACTATTTGTTTTTGGCACAGCTAACCTTGAATATCTAGAGAGTTATAATAACCAATACTTCAAGTTACCAGAAAAAGCACCGGACGAGCTAAATATACAGTACAAAGGAAAAGAAATTGAAAATATTAGTTTCTATGATTTTAATATTTACAACCGCAGCTTTAAAGACTTGGAAGATGTAACTATATATTTTGAAGTAACAAAAAAAGATGATAAACCTATTCCGTTGTTAATTAACAGAGGCGTATATCCGCCATCTCACTTACCTGACGAAATCGGCATTACTGAAATAAAACAAACTCAAGGAAATCTCTATGCTTTCCACCTAGATGTAGTAAAAGAAACAGGTTCAAACTCTTTTTATTCAGCTAGATTTATCTTCAAAGGCAATGAAACTCCAAATATAAAAATAAGTGCTCCTAATAAAGCCGGTGTTAAATTCACAGAATACTCGCACTGGCGTGAATATGTGATAATAACTGTTTCATTTTTATCATTCATTATGGTTGCAATAATTATCACTTCAATAGCTGAAGGCTGGCAATCTAATAAGATATGGTATAAACGAAAAAAACGATTATTCTCTGTATTAGATAGCCTGCACTCCATGGTCTTACCTGAAGAAACAATTGGAGAAATAAGTGATAAATATGATTCAGAATTCAAAACAAAACCACCATATTTTTATAAAGCAGTAACATCAATAATCAAAAAAAAATCTAACAATTAGCTCAACATTGACCATTTTATACGCCGCGCCGTTTCACTCTGCTCTGTATAAAATGGCAAGTTAGCATAGGCGTTAGCGTCAAAAATGCCTTAGCGGAACAATGGAGAAAAGTGTGGATAAAATTCTTGATAAATTATCTTCCTACAATATTTTCAATTATCTATTTCCTGGTGTGGTATTTTGTGTTATCGCCGATAGTTACTTGGCAATCCCCCTGTTACAGGATTCCATAATTAACGGTTTGATTTTGTATTACTTCATTGGTTTGGTGATAAGCCGATTTGGGTCAATAGTAATAGAACCAATTTTAAAAAAAACCGGCATCATAAAGTTCGCTGACTACCAGAGTTACATTAAAGCCGCAAAAGAAGACCCAAAAATAGAGTTACTATCAGAATCTAATAACATGTACAGAACCCTATTGTCAGCACTCTTGATTTTGTGTGTTTCTGCCATAGGTGTGAAATTAGTGCAAACCTACCCGGGATTGCTGGATTTCGTTAAATATTCAATATTGCCTGGGTTAGTTCTGTTGTTTGGGTTTTCTTACAAGAAACAAACTGAGTACATTAAAAGAAGGATTTCTTCTGCAAAAAACTCTTCAAGTCAGGACGGAATTAAATGACGGTCAAATGCAAACGAACTCGTTTCAGGGCATATCAGCTGGGAAATGCGGGTTCATCGTTCTCTTATTTCAATGGTTCTACATTTACTCTTATAGAGGCTCGTTATAACGAAGTAAATGAAGAAAGTATTAAACAAGAGCTGTCGTTATGTGATGTAAATGGGGTAAACAATCTTCACATTACTTCTTGGGATATGGATCATTGCTCTCCATCACAGCTTGAAAAAATTCTTAAAGAGTTCAATCCGAATAAAATTGAATATCCCGGATATGAGCCACACACGGACTGTGGAAAAGAGAGCCTTAAAATAATTCGCGCATATGAAAGAAAGGGTAAAAATGCTAAAGCCAATAGAAAAATTATCAGCGTGACCCCAGAATACATATCAAGTTTGAATGAGGCAGAGAATTATGGGTATAGAGACACTCTGCATCACCCAAAGTTCATTGATAAAGATAGCTCGAACAACAACTCAACGGTAAAACATTTTAGATCTGGCTCTTTTAATGTACTGAGCTTAGGAGATGTTGAGAGCAATAATTTAGCTGCAGGACTACGGAGGCAACGAACAATTAATAAAGAGACCGATGTAATGATTCTTGCTCACCATGGCGCGAGTAACGGGTTTACTACGTCAGCATTTATCAAAACGGTTCGCCCCACTGTTGCAATTGCGAGTGCTGATTACGCAAATCAATTTGCACATCCAAAACAGGAAATACGAGACCTTCTGCATAAACATAAGGTAAAGCTATTTACCACAAAAACCGGAGATATTGTTATCTTCTCTACTGGCAAGAATACGGGTAATTACAGGTTGGTAAACCTTAAATCAGGAAGTGATGAGGTGTCGAGCCAGTATGATTTTTTCGCTCGAAAGTCGGTCTTTCTTAAAAACAACATTGATACTATCAGAGCAAAAATAAACAGAGGCAACCGTGGGCCAAGACGCTAACAAAATGCTCCAGCGGACAGTCAAAAGCGTCACTTGTTTTGCTGTCGCAAAAA
>CAZALW010000422.1:0-2553 GCA_964485705.1 uncultured Thiotrichaceae bacterium | reverse complement strand
AGGCAGTGAAAGCGGTACCCATATAACAGGTGACGACTGGTCACGTGGTGGCCTTATTACCGGTACAGAAGGTCTGTTTTCTGCCAGCCGTAATCAGACACAACAAGGCACGTCAGTTAAACGAGACAATGTTGGCGCTTACGCCCTTAGAGGACGCGAACGTCCGGAAGTCGCTATTTCCAAAGTAACTGGTGGCAGTGGCAATACCTGTACCACAGGTCTTGTGACCCTATCAGGTGGCGCTAGCGCTTAATTGTTTTACTCACATTGAAACCATGACCTCAATGTGAGTAAAAACAAAGATTAAGATTAAATACACACGAAGACAGAGAACAAGTAATGAATACAAAAAATGCCTACAGGAGAAGAGCTACTAACGACTTAAGTCGTTGTAAGCAAGCGCCTGTCGGTATGGCACAAGCACAGATGATCGCGCCTGCTGTAAATAGTTCTGCTGAAAAAACCACTCAAGCGACACCTGCAGACAGCAAACCAATATCCGCAGAAACGCACACAGATGTGTCTCCAGTAGCCTCGACTGTCGAAGCCATAACTGTAGAAACAATGGCATGCAGCACCTTACCTGTACGTTCATGTCGACACCCACTAACCGATCTACGTGCAAATGCACAGTTGGCGCGTTGCGAAGAAGCTATCAAAGGTCGTTTTGAAGCCATTGTGCCAACGCTTAAAAAACTGGCTAATTTACAGCATGAAAAAGAATTTGTTACACATGCCCAGACCCTGGCTAAAAATGAACTAGGTTACGAATTACCAAAAAGCCTGTTAGAAAATGCCTGGCTTAACGGTATTGATATGCAATTAATGTACGCCCACTGTATTTTTGGTGCGCTACAAAACTCTGTTGCTCAGTTTGCAGAAAACCTGCGCACTCAAGCAGAAGACACGGTTGATACGCAAAGCTTTTTTCTCGACTGCGGTTTTCACTGTGTCGATATCACCCCCTGCTCTGACGGACGCTTAAAAGGTTTATCCAAATACATCCTGCGCCTGCCCTTGTCTGCTTTGACTGTACGCAATGCTTATGCTGGCTCACTTTTTAATGTCGAAGCAAATATCCGGCACTGGGAAAGTGTTGAATTAGCACGCTTTCGTACCGGCATACCTGTCACGGCAGATGCAGGAACACATTATTTAAAAGTCGTGGTTTATCATCGTAGTAGCTCCGACCCTACTCATCAAGGTTGTGCAGCACATGGCAGTAATGATCGCGTATCAGCAGAAGCCGGACTGGCACGTTTGCACGAGTTTCGCGAAGCCATCGAAAACAGCTTTTGTTGCGGTGCTTCGGTCGATATCCTGTTAATAGGCGTTGATACCGATACCGATGCAGTACGGATTCATGTACCCGATAGTAAAGGCGAACTTAATGTTTTCCGCTACGTTGATAATGCACAGATATACGCTGACACTCTCAACCTTAGTGCCGACAATGCTCGCATCGCCGTTTACAATGCAGTAAACAAAAGCAGTGAAGCAGAAGGCTGGGGAGCTGGCGAGGGTCAGCCGCAGGAAGGACTGCAACGACTCATTGTTAACTTATTAATAAATAATTTATCGCAAATAGAGTATGTCAGCGATTTATACGAAGGTCGCTACCCTGACATCGGCCATGCAGAACGTTACATCAGTGTCGGCGATGGTTTTCAGGAAGTGCAACTGCGTAACCTTGCCTATTATGCACACCTGCATACCGTTGAAGAAGGCGCCGCTGACCTCGACATAGGCATCAAGATTTTTACCGGCTTAAACCTCAACAATGGCCTGCCAGTGCCCATCGCTATTCATTACCGCTACGACTCCAAAGTACCGGGATCCAGGCAACGTATGATCGATAAATGTCAACGCGTGAAAGCCGCGATTGAAAACAGATATCCAGAACTGGCTGTACAGAAAAAAATAATTTGTCAAATGAGTTTGCAGGATCGGCCGCTTGGTAGTGTACTTGAAATCATCGCCGAGGATTCAGCATGAGAATCATGCAAGTAGATAAAACCCTGGTTTCAACTAACCGTGTTGAAAGTCTTGGTCATCGCCCTTTGCTGGTGGTACGCGACAAGCCCGGCAGCACGCCTCTGGTCGCCGTCGATTCGGTGGGCTGTATTCCCGGTGACTGGGTCATCTGCGTTGGTAGCTCTGCGGCACGGGAAGCAGCAGGCAGTAAAGAATATCCGAGTGATCTAACCATTGTCGGTATTATCGATTACTGGCAGGAAGAAAACTGAAATGGAGATCATGCAAGTACACGATGATCTGGTAACTACCCGTCGTATTGACGGCTTAAAAAGTGTCTCATTACGTGTGTTGCGCGATTATAAAGGCAAACTTGTTGTCGCCACCGACCCTGTTGGTGTACCGCCAGGTCAGTGGGTAATAACGGCGAGTGGCTCGGCTGCTCGCTATGCAATGCCAGAGTACAGCACTTTAACTGATCTCACCATTGCTGGAATCATTGATGATTGGCAAGAGTAAGTAGTCTAGGAGCTTGCCCGAGAATAGAAATCGTAGCGAGGGGAAGCTGATTTGAGTCAG
>CAZALW010000421.1:0-2565 GCA_964485705.1 uncultured Thiotrichaceae bacterium | reverse complement strand
ATTGAGTCCGCGAAGAACGCAAAAGACGCGAAAAAAGCGCAAATAAAATATTTTTAAATTTTTGATTCTGTTTTTGTAGGGTGGGCACGTTTTTTTGCCCACGTGGAGATACATACACGATCAACGCGTGGGCAAAAAAACGTGCCCACCCTACACTGCTGAAAGCAAATAGCTTTCTTCTAGCCAATTACCCTATTATTGTTTTTGCTTTTTTCGCGTCTTTTGCGTTCTTCGCGGACTAACTCTTTTAGTCTTTAATGTCCGCTAATGACCGTACTCAGCCATTCACTGGTTGAGAAAACTCAATAGATTTCCAGTGTGGGCTGGTAAGTTCTTCTCTTTTTAACCAGGTATAACAGCAGCCTGTACGCAGCGTATAGTGTGATATTCAAACATGCCATCAAGCGCATCGTAGGCTGGTTTTAATTTTCTTGTGCCATCGTCAACGCTTAACAGTGTTTCATGAATAAGATTGATTTCCTGCTCTTTTAAATCAATGACATCGTTTAGTTTGAGTTCGCCCTGCTCAATACAGTTGGCAAGATGCGTATAAACAGTAGACGTTTTGATATTACGCGCTTTGGCGATTTCCTCCACACTTAGACTGCTGCGAAACAATAACAGACTCTCACTGATGGTGTCTGTTATGTCCTGCTTTTCATTGTTTACATGTTCGTGGATGACAGCCAGAAAGGCGCTGGCATATTTTTCCAGCTTACTTTCGCCGACACCGCTGAGTTGTAAAAATTGTTGATCGTTGGCGGGTTGGCGTTCCATCATTTCAGATAAAGTGGCATCATGAAAAATAACAAATGGTGGCACATTGTTTTCTTCAGCAATTTTTTTACGGCAGGCGCGCAAGGCTTCCCATAATGTATTGTTGGATGCCCTGTCGGTATTGTATGACTTTCGCCCCTGACGAGAGGTTTTTGCCCGTTTTGTTTCTTTACGTAATAACAGAGTTTCTTCACCACGTAAAACAGCGCGGCAGGTTTCCGTTAGGTGCAAACCACCATGACCTTCAACATCAACGGCCAGTAAATTTCGACTGATTAACTGACGATAGATGTTACGCCACTGTTTTACATCAAATTCGTTGCCAATGCCGTAAACACTGAGTTTGTTGTGGCCGAATCGTTGTATGCGTTCGTTGTCTTTACCGGCTAACACATCAGCCAGATAGGTAACGCCAAATCGCTGTCCAGTGCGATGTACGCAGGAAAGTGCTTTTTGTGCAGCGATACTGGCATCCCATGTTTCGGCGGGAGTCAGGCAGTTGTCGCAATTGCCGCAAGCTTGCTTGAGTTCTTCATCAAAATAGTTGAGCAATGCCTGTCGCCGGCAGGAGGTAATTTCAGTAAAACCCAGCATGGCTTCAAGTTTATGGTGTTCAATACGTTTGTACTGTTCTTCGGCGGTTGACGCGGCCATCATTTGTTTGAGGGTAATCACATCCTGCAGGCCGAAACTCATCCAGGCATCGGCGGGCAGACCATCGCGCCCTGCCCGGCCGGTTTCCTGATAATAAGCCTCCATGCTTTTTGGCAGATTAAGGTGTGCCACAAAACGCACATCAGGCTTGTCTATGCCCATGCCAAAAGCGATGGTGGCAACGATAATAACGGCATCTTCATTTAGAAATCGTTGCTGGTTCTGCGCTCGTACATCAGTGGGTAAACCGGCATGGTATGGCAGTGCAGTAAAACCTTTTTCTGTTAACCACTGTGCGGTGAGTTCGACTTTTTTGCGTGACAGGCAATAAACAATGCCGCTATCCTTTTCATGTTCATTCTGAATGAAACGTAATAATGCTGTTTTTGCATTGCCCTGTGCTTCGGTAATGCGATAGCAGATATTAGGCCGGTCAAAACTGGAGATGTATTCATTTGCAGAGGTTAATGCTAGCCGATGTTTTATTTCGGTGCGGGTTTTTTCATCCGCAGTGGCGGTTAAGGCGATGCGGGGAATGTCTGGAAACTGCTCATGCAGAAGAGACAGCTGGATGTAGTCCGGGCGAAAATCATGCCCCCATTGTGAGACGCAATGGGCTTCATCAATGGCAAAAAGTGAGATCTGTGTTTGCCTCAATAAATTCAGAAAACTGCCGGTAGTTAATCGTTCCGGGGCGACATATAACATGTCAAGTTTTCCGCTGATTAAATCCTGCTGCGTTTGTCGTGCGGTTTGTGCATCCAGTGTGGAATTTAAGTAGGCGGCATTAATGCCAAGTTGGTTTAATGCGCTGACCTGGTCATGCATGAGAGCGATAAGCGGTGAAATGATAATACCTGTACCATGGCGAACCAGTGAGGGTATTTGATAACACAATGATTTGCCACCACCTGTGGGCATAAGCACAACAGCATCACCACCATTGACCAATGTTTGGATGATTTCGCTTTGTTGCAGGCGAAACTCAGCATAACCAAAAATGTTACGTAGATAATTGAGCGCAGCATCGTCCATGTCTGTTACTCCAATAAATTCATCTGGTTTTTTAACATTAAAACGCTTGAAGATGTTGATTGTACGCGCATCGTTGATAAAAGAAAATGCGAAAAAATC
>CAZALW010000420.1:0-2569 GCA_964485705.1 uncultured Thiotrichaceae bacterium | reverse complement strand
AGATCTCTCCCTCTGGTCGAGATGACAGTAGCAAGTTAAGCTGTTGTTTTACAATAAAAATATAAATATAACTGGCTTTCATGGCTAATCAGGTAAGTATTTGCAGTGTGTGCTTTTGAAACTGTTGGTAGCATGGATGCTACCGTCAAGCCTATAGGGATAGCTGAAAATTGCTCCTGCATTTTCCGCACTACCCACATCCATGTGGGGCGTATACGGCGTGTTTCAAAAGCACAGACTGCGAATACTTATGCAACAATTAATATGACAAATTATTTATAAAATATGATTTGTTAATCAAAGATATTTAAGTGTTTAACTTCTATAATTTTGCCTATATCAAGAGTCTGCTTATTTAGATTTAAAATTGTGTTTGTTACATGCAGGAAGTAAAGCATTAGAGTAGTGCATGGGGCAATAGCCTTGAGGATTAGTGAGGATTAGTTATGTGTGGAATTGTCGGCGCGGTTGCTGAGCGTAATGTAACACCTATTTTGTTAGAAGGGCTTCGACGCCTTGAATACCGTGGCTATGATTCTGCCGGTATTGCAGTGCTGGATAAAAATAATGTCATTAGTCGTGTGCGCCGTGTCGGCAAGGTAAAAGCATTGTCAGATGCGCTGGTAGAGCACACCGAGATTGTCGGTGTGCTGGGTGTGGCGCATACCCGCTGGGCGACACACGGCGAACCCAGTGAGCAAAACGCGCATCCACATATTTGTAACCAGTCTGTGGCAATTGTGCATAACGGTATTATTGAAAACCATGGTGAGCTGCGTGAGCAACAACGTAAAGAGGGATTTGATTTTACTTCGCAGACAGACACTGAGGTTGCGGTTCACCAGATTGAGCATTATTTAAAACGTGAGGGTGATCTGCTAACGGCAGTACGTTTGGCGGTTGCCGACTTTGAAGGCGCATACGCTTTAGGCGTGATTTCTAGTACTGAAAAAAACCGTTTGATTGCGTCACGTCGTGGTAGTCCATTGGTGATTGGTGTCGGTTTTGGTGAATATTTTATTGCCTCAGATGCAGCCGCGTTATTACCGGTTACACGCCGTTTTATCTATCTTGAAGAAGGTGATATCGCCGATATTCGAACTGATGCACTGTATATTTACAATGACAAAGGTGAGCTGGTCGAGCGTGAAATCAAAGAGTCCGCATTAAGTGCGGATGCCACCGCAAAAGGCGAGTTTCGCCATTACATGTTGAAAGAGATTTATGAGCAGCCAGTTGTGCTGGTTGATATTCTCCAGGGTCGTTTTGTTGACGGCAAATTATTGGACACCGCGTTTGGTGTTGGCGCGGATGAAATTTTTGATCAGGTAAAAGCGGTGCAGATAATTGCCTGTGGCACCAGTTATCATGCCGGGCTGGTGGCGCGTTACTGGCTAGAAGCCATTGCCGGTATTCCCTGTCGAGTAGAAGTGGCAAGTGAGTATCGCTATCGAAAAACCGTATTAATGGACGATACCCTGGTGGTGACTATTTCTCAGTCAGGCGAAACCGCTGATACCCTGGCGGCATTACGTGACATCAAGAAATTAACCGATTTTACCCTGTCAATTTGTAACGTGCCTGAAAGTTCACTGGTACGAGAAAGCAAACTCAAGTTAATGACCCGCGCCGGTCCGGAAATCGGTGTGGCATCAACCAAAGCCTTTACTACGCAACTTATTGCTATGCTGATGCTGGTGGTTGCCCTGGGTAAACGCCGTGATTTAACAGAAGATAAAGCCAAGGCATTGTTTCAGCAGGCGCAGCTTTTGCCCGCTTTAATTGAGCAGGTGCTACAGAGCGTCGATGCAATTGATGAATGGGCGGAAAAGTTTACTGATCTTGAGAACGCCATCTTTATCGGTCGAGGCACCTTGTTTCCTATCGCCCTGGAAGGCGCATTAAAATTAAAAGAGATTTCCTACATACATGCCGATGCCTACCCGGCAGGTGAGCTCAAACACGGGCCTATCGCCTTAATTGACCAGGATTTACCAACCATAGCCATTGCCTCAATGGACGGTTTTGAAGGCAAAATCAAATCCAATATTCAGGAAATCATGGCGCGTGGTGGTGAAGTTTATCTGTTTGCAGATGAGCGTCTGGATGTGACAGATCTGGAGGCTGATCCGAGTAAGCAGTGCCATATAATGAAAATTCCAGCAGTGGAGGCAGAACTGGCTCCTGTTCTATTTACCATTCCGCTACAGTTATTTTCATATTTTGTAGCGGTACGCAAGGGCACCGATGTTGATCAGCCACGGAACCTGGCAAAATCGGTTACGGTGGAATAAAATTACTAATGTAATTGCTTAAGCTCATTCGATTTTTTCCAGCCAGCCGTTTAATCTTCTACGCATCCAATCACTACCCGAATATACATAAAAAAACTATGACACAACAATTTGACACCGCTATTAAACTCATCGACACAGCAAATAGCGAAGACCCTAACCTTGCCACCTGCGACAATAAAGAACAACCGAAAGAACTGCTCTACTCGCACCGCATGTCAGACATGCTGCAGCGTTATACGCCCGATGCGGATGATGCAATGAAACTGGCTATT
>CAZALW010000419.1:0-2569 GCA_964485705.1 uncultured Thiotrichaceae bacterium | reverse complement strand
TATTCAAACTCAACATAATGCGACATTTCATCGACCGCTTCTTGCATACGTTTATCAATGACCGCATCATCATCCTGACCACGATTGCTCAAGCGCTCACGCAAAGCAGAAATCGACGGTGGTGCAATGTATACAGACTTGCAGTTTGGCATTAATTGCCTGATTTGCCGCGCACCCTGCCAGTCAATTTCAAGGATAACGTCCTTTCCCAGAAGCAACTGCTGTTCAATATGCTGCTTTGATGTGCCGTACATATTACCAAATACTGAGGCAGATTCAAAAAACTCACCCGCAGCCACCATCTCTTCAAACTCAATTTTACCGACAAAGTAATAATTCACCCCATCCACTTCGCCCGCGCGTGGCGCACGCGTAGTGTGCGACACAGAAACCTCAATATTTGAAAGCTGTTGCAACATGGCGTTCACCAGCGAGGTTTTACCTGCGCCAGATGCGGCGGAAATCACATATAAGGTGCCTTTTGTCACGAATATAACCTGTTTCTGTAAAGCTACAATTAATTTGGGGTGTATTCTACCAAGATTTAAAGCGAAAAATGCAAAAAACAAAACTATCCGCGAATAACGCAAAAGACGCAAAAAATATTTTTTTAAGACGGAGCATAGCTTTATTCCTTTAATCCCATTGTTGTTTTAGCTTTGACGTGCATGGATGTACTAATATCGTGGGCGCATGGAGCGCAGGAGCGATGCTTCGCGTCTTTTGCGTTATTCGCGGATCAATACTTTTAAAGTTTTTTAGAGAGCTTTTTAATGACTTCGATGCACAGACAAACGTGCAATATTTTCCAACATTGTTTTATATTCTGAATCGGGTAAACAAGCAAGCGCATCAATGGCCAGCTGTGCTTGCGTTGCAGCCATTTCTTCTGTATACAATAAACCACCTGTTTGTTGAATAATCGCCTGCACCTGGTCGATTTTATCCACACCGTCTTTTTCAATGGCTGATTTAATTACTGCCGCCTGCTCTGCAGAACCTTTTCGCATGGCATAGATTAACGGCAATGTCGGCTTACCTTCTGCCAGGTCATCACCTACATTTTTACCCATTTCTTCACTGCTTGAGCTGTAATCCATCACGTCATCGATCAATTGAAATGCTGTTCCCAGATAACGACCATAAGCTGCCATCGCCTGCTCTTCTTTTTTACCCCGATTACACAGTATCGCGCCCAGTTGCGTTGCGGCTTCAAATAAACGGGCAGTTTTACAATAAATTACCTGCAGGTACTGCTGCTCGCTGGTTTCGGCATCATGCACGTTCATCAGCTGCATGACCTCACCTTCAGCAATAACATTAGTGGTAGTAGCCAGAATCTGCATGACCCGCATATCATCAACATCCACCATCATTTCAAAAGCTCGCGAATAAAGAAAATCACCCACCAGAACACTCGCCGCATTACCAAACAGGGCATTGGCGGTTTCATTACCACGACGTAAATCGGACTCATCCACGACATCATCATGCAGTAAAGTGGCTGTATGTATGAACTCGACAATGGCTGCCAGCAAGTAATGCAGATCACCCTGATAATCAAATACTCTGGCTGAAAGCACCGCCAGCAACGGCCGCAAACGCTTGCCGCCCGAATTCACTATATAATGGCTTAACTGATTAACCAAAGCGACATCTGAGCTTAAACGCTGGCGGATAACCTGATCCACCGCTTGCATATCTGACTGACAACGTGACATGACATCATCAAAACTGAGCATTTTCCCGGCCTGGTTGGCATTTTCTTTTATCAAAACAATTCCGCCTGAGCAGCCTGATACCAGCTACTTGAAAATAAGGAAAACGAATCCTATGTAGTCAGCCGTCGCAGGTCAAGCAATTCAAGCACTCTTTGTAATCATTAACTCGCATTATTGCCTAATAAAGTACAATTTACTCTTGTCAAGACCATCTAAACAACGTACACTTCGCGCCCTTTCTGTAACGATATTTCGGAGAACACCCATGTACGCAGTCATTAGTACTGGTGGGAAACAATACAAACTAGCTCAGGGCGATGTATGTCGCGTTGAAAAACTGGACGCTGAAGAAGGTGCAACTGTCGAAATTGACAAAGTACTGATGATAGCTGATGGCGACAACATTAACATCGGCACACCTTATGTTGACGGCGGTAAAGTCACTGCTACAGTCAAGTCTCATGGTCGCGCTAAAAAAGTTGAAATCATGAAATTCAGACGTCGTAAACACCATCAAAAGAGAACCGGTCATCGTCAGTATTACACTGAAATCGAAGTGACCGCTATTTCTGCTTAGCTCTTATAGAGGAACTTAACAATGGCACATAAAAAAGCAGCCGGTAGTACCAGGAACGGACGCGAGTCACAATCCAAACGACTGGGCGTAAAAAAATTCGGCGGCCAGGCAGTCATTGCCGGCAACATTTTAGTTCGTCAACGTGGCACAAAATTCCATGCTGGCGTTAATGTTGGCATGGGTCGAGATCACACACTGTTTGCCAAAGCAGACGGTAACGTGGTTTTTGAAACCCGCGGACCACTAAACCGCAAGACCATTGCCGTTATAG
>CAZALW010000418.1:0-2592 GCA_964485705.1 uncultured Thiotrichaceae bacterium | reverse complement strand
ACTTGGTGGGCATGAAAATTGGCTCAGCTGATGATAATCGGATTTATAGAACCAGGTGGCATAATATTCAGTGGCCTGGTCGTTTAAGGGTAGTGCTTTGATGGTTGTCAGGTGCATCATAAAGAGATCTTTGAATTTTTCTGTTACTTGTAAGCTCTCTTTTATTTGATTGGGCCGTAAAGACTGATTTATTTTTTTGAGGGCAGTGATCGGTGGTTGGGAACGTGAACCCACCTTATCTCCAGGCGTTAAAATATCTTCTAATGATTTTCGATCAGATGAACTTAATAACTGCTTTGTTTTAGCGAGCAGATCGTCTTCAGTGTGGCTAAAACTTACTGTGACAATCTCACTTAATTCAAAGAAGGAAGGGATGCGTATTTTATTTTTCCAGCACAAATCGATTAAACCGATAAAAATATGCTTAGGTTTTTGTTGATTAGCGGTTTGCCTGTGTGCGTAACTGACCAGTAAATCCTTTGCTGCATTATCATAATCTTGCCAATTCAGCATAGTCAGAATTTTCCTTCGATGCCGTGAAATGATTGTGCTTTTGTACTTAGAAAGATCGATGTTGCTGCACTTTAAAATACTCATGACATATTCAATGTCACGTTTTCTGAAAAATTCTATTGGAAAGAACCGGGCATTAGCCCGAAAGTAGGCCAACTGCAGCATAAATCCTGCTCGTGTATCATGCGTATTAAAACGAGAAACGGTTCTTTTCAATTCCGGTGTAAGAGAGAAATAAAGATTTCGTTCATCTTTTGTGAATTTTGGAGGCAGGTCGAAACTTCTTTTTCACTGGGTGAAAGTATAGAGATATGAGACATTTGCTAAACCCTGTTAGTTATTATGGAGGGTTCAACATAACCTATTTTTTAAATATGGTTCGCAGCATCCTTGAGGGTAATCATTAAAACCATCGTGTCGATGGGTGATTCTATAAATCCACATTGACGATAAAATTTATGGGCTGAATCAGAAAGAGCATGAACCAATAAGGCTCTTATACCAGCCTGTTTAGAAACGCCCAGTGTTCTCAGGATTGCATCTTTCAGTAAGCCTCTACCCAGGCCAGCAGACTGCATGTGTTTACTTACAGCTAAACGCCCCAGGATCATCACTGGGATAGGCTCAGGCATATTGCGACGAACTTTGCTGGGTGCATGTTGGTGCATCACACTTCCAGTCGCCAGCACATAATATCCGACGACATTATTGTCCTGGCAGACAACAAAAGTGCGTGAGGCACCAGAATTTTCATTTTTCAATGCACGTTTTTTTAGCCAATCATTAAGAACCGGCTCACCACAATCAAATTCATCCGTCATGTGCGTCACCAACAATGGCGTTGGTGTAGAAAGTTTTGCCATCGGATTAGCTATCCCAGGGCGACTTTTGATTTAGTAAATAATGTAGCTTTTCATTGTCAGCGACAGGTGCATCTAATTGCGCCTGAAAAGTGTTAAAAGTATCATCATCGACCAGAAAAAGGCGCTGATCCAGTAATATGTTTTCTGCTGCCTGGCAGGCCACTTCTAGTATAAAGTCAGAACGTGTTTTATTCAGACTGGAGGCGGCTTTATCAATTAATGCCCGCTGACCTTCAAGAGCGCGGATATTAATCGGTGCGATTTTATTTTGTGAGGTGGACATAATGTTGCCTTCAATTTAGTCAAATAATGTATATCTGTTAAATATACGCCATTGTGTATGTATTGTCTATAGTTCTGGTCTGCTTAAACAGAAATTGATAGCTATCGGCATAGAAGGGAACCTTCAAGAGATCTTACTCAAGCGGCCAGATCACCACATAAGAGACATTGGCAAGAAATTGCTAAAAACGAGAAAATTCGTACAAAGGAGACATTCACAGGAGCCTTATTAACTCTGAATCCTTAAGTAGTATACGACCATGGGTGAGTCACTGGATGCGATGCTGAAAAGATAATAAATCTTGGCTATCGGGCATTATCGGGTATAATCAGGTATGTAAATCGGGTATGGTATCCGATAATGAGGGTTGAATGAAAGAACCGCATATCACTGTTGGTCAGGGCATCTTGCAGCTTATCGCCGAAATCGATGAGTTCAAAGGACAATGGCAGGCATTAAAAACACTCTCACCAGAACGCCTGCAACAACTACGCAAAGTGGCAACAATTGAAAGTGTTGGTTCATCTACAAGGATCGAGGGCGCAAAGCTCAGTGATGCGCAGGTAGAACAATTGCTTTCCAATCTGGGCTCAACTTCTTTTAAAACCTGTGACGAGCAAGAAGTGGCTGGATACGCGGAAGCAATGGATTTGGTGTTTCAATCCTATGAAGATTTACATTTAACTGAAAACCATATTCGTCAGTTACACCAGACTTTGCTTCGACATAGCACCAAAGATGACCGACATCGCGGCTCTTATAAAACACTTTCCAATAGCGTTGTAGCTAAAGATGCTGAGGGTCATGAAATTGGCGTGATCTTTGAAACAGCGACGCCATTTGATACGCCCAGAGAAATGGAAGAGCTAGGAGTCTGGGCCGTAGGATATAAAAGAAATGAATTTCACCGCATTTCTAGCCTTCCAGCGACAT
>CAZALW010000417.1:0-2603 GCA_964485705.1 uncultured Thiotrichaceae bacterium | reverse complement strand
TGCGTAATCACACCTTGAATCACTTCCTGACCACTAATTTCTACCGTATCGTACAAGTCGTTTAACGGTTGTAAATAATATTTACCGTCAACAATACGTAACTGGCGAAAAATATACTCATTTTTGACTTCAGCCATGACATAACAACCATCACGAATCGCCCCGGCAGGGTCAATAATAATAACTGCGCCCTCAGTAAACTCTGGCAGCATACTGTCACCCAGCACACGCAAAGCAAACGGCTCACTCGCCGCACAACCACCTGTTTCCATAAATACTACCCATTAAAAAAACCTGTATTAAGTACTTTGCACAAAAAAAATTGAAACCACTGTCATCTCGACTAAAGAGAGAGATCTTGTTCTACTGCGGTATAAGATCTCTCCCTTTAGGGCATCTCTATTAATTCTGGATGTGAAGATTGAGATTCAAAATATGTCAGATTGAGACGCGAATCGCACGTAATAGTGGGCTATTGCGAAGATTTGCAACGAAAATATGGCATATTTTGGACTCAAGATTCATATTCACGAATTAATAGAGGTGCCCTTTAGTCGAGATGACATTATAAGACAGTTGTTCTGTGCAAAACTCTCAAAATGTATTATAACATTTCACTAATTGATTATTATCCATAAAAACACCAGCACATTCCCATCACTGCCCATAGCTTTTAATAACATGCATGTAATTACAATGCTCTAATGCCGCAGGATTAATCGCACAGGACTGGCTAACACTGCCTTTCATCTGTGTAACCGATTCATATTCATGCTCTTGTAGCCAGTCATGCAAACCCTGTTTAAGTACCGTCATGTATTGCGGCCCCTGTTTTAGCAGCACACTGCAAAGATGAGTTATATCTGCGCCCACAAGCAATGCCTTAACAATGTCTTCTGTTTGATGAAAGCCACCGGTGGCAGCAATGGATAAATCAACACGGCCACGAATCATGGCAATCCAGCGAATTCTTAATAAAGATTCCATTGAGCTGGAAAGTTCAAGATGTGGTTTTATCTCCAGCGTTTCCAGGTCGATGTCCGGTTGATAAAAGCGATTAAATAACGACACACCCTGCGCACCGTTCTGCTGCAGTTTTAGCACCATGTTAGCAACAGAGGAAAACTGCGATGAAAGTTTCATGGTAATGGGTATGCTGACATGCTGGCGCAAGTCACTTAATAATTGCAGGTAGCGTTTTTCAACCTGTTCGCCATCTGTTCCTGGATCGGCAGCAATGTAATACACATTGAGTTCCAGCGCATCTGCACCGGCCTGTTGCAACTCTTTGCCGAAGTCTATCCAGCCAGTGGTAGAGATGCCATTCAAACTGGCAATCACCGGAATATCCAGTGCTAATTTATATTGCTGTATGCGTTCCAGATAACTATCCAGCTCGCTATTGTAATCTTCCGGCACCGGTTGATAGGACTGTGCTTCATAGTGTCCCAGCGCCTGTGAATTGACAAATCGCTCAAGCTGTTTTTGCTCGTATTCAATGGCTTCTTCAAACAAGGATGGCAACACCAGTGCCGAAGCCCCTGCATCTTCGAGTTGTTTTGCCGAGTCCAGTTCGCCGGTTAATGGCGATGATGAAGGTACCAGTGGGTTCGCCAGTTTAAGTCCAAGATACTCTGTGCTCAGATCGATCATGAAACCTGCTCCTTTGTACTAATTGTTGTTTCCGCTTTCAATTTTCGATGTGGCGATTCAACATCGCCCTCCGCATTCCATTGCAGGCTGGCGAGTTGCTCGTAATAACGATAACGCTGATTCACTTCACGCTGCGACTGGGCAAGAAATTCCTCTGCCTGTTCGGGATGGGTTCGCCATAACATGCTGAAGCGAATCTCGGTCTCGATAAATTCCCGATAAGGAATGGATGGCGCTTTGGAGTCCAGGCGCAACGGGTTCTTTCCAGCCGCTGCATGCAACGGGTTGTAACGAAATAAGGGCCAATGTCCACTATTAACCGCGAGTTGTTGATGCAGATGATTATCTTTTAAATCAATGCCGTGTGCGATACAGGGTGAATAGGCAATAATCAGTGACGGCCCCGGATACGCTTCAGCCTCATGGAAGGCATGCATAGTTTGTATGTCTTTTGCGCCATAAGCGACACGAGCAATATATACGTGCTGGTAATCCATCGCCAGCAAGGCAAGATCTTTTTTCGGTGTTGATTTACCACCAGCGGAGAATTTAGCGACTGCGCCGCGTGGCGTGGCCTTGGATGTTTGACCACCGGTGTTGGAATATACTTCGGTATCGAGCACCAGAATGTTAACGTCCTCACCGGATGCCAGCACATGATCAAGTCCGCCATAACCAATATCGTAAGCCCAACCGTCACCACCGATAATCCACACACTTTTACGGCACAGGTTTTCTGCCACGCTATCCAGCTCACGAGCGGCAAATGAATCCAGTGGTTTTAATTTTTCGCGCAGGCTCTGTACACGCAAGCGTTGCTGCTTTATCCCGGCTTCGCTTGATTCATCCGCAGTCATTATCTGTTCAATCAACTCATCGCCAATATCTGCTTTTAGCCGCAACATTAACTCACCAGCATATTCCTTTTGCTTGTCAATCGCCAATCGCAT
>CAZALW010000416.1:0-2604 GCA_964485705.1 uncultured Thiotrichaceae bacterium | reverse complement strand
TTAAACCATTAAAACAACATTATTTAGGTGGATTTTGTATTTTATTCAAAGGGTTACGTAGGTGCGACGTAGCTTCTCAATAAGCCGTGGCAATCACAAAATAATTAAAAAACCCTTGGCAGGGTGTTGGTGGATGCGCTCTCGCTTATCCACCCTACAAAGCAATAATTTCTTTATCGTAGGGTGGATAAGCGAGAGCGCATCCACCTGCCACAGCTTATTGAGAAGCTACGGTGCGACCCCGTTCGTACGTACGGTCGTACGGTCGCTGGTAAGCGCTCGAAAAAACCAGTAGCAAAATCAGTTGATTTTGATATCTGCATACCTGCGTAATAAAACAGGGTGCTGAACAATCCGGATTGTTGTAATGGTGCGCCACCTTAAAACAGTGTTTTCAGCTATGAAATGGGCTGTTTAAACCATTGAAACAACATTATTTTGGTGGATCTTGTGTTTTATTCAAAGGGTTACGTAGGTGCGACCCCGTTTCAGTTCCGTTTCAGTTTCAGCTGTTTCTTTGACTCTGTTTATTTATATTTAATTTGGAAAGCTATTATTTCAGCTTAGAAATTTCTAAATACTGCTGCGCAATTAGAGCTTACATTTACTGTAACATCATAAACCACACCAGCCGTAGTATCTGTACGATTACAGGCATCTGAAGCTGATGTAGCCCAACTAGTACTTCCGAGCCCAAGCTGCATAGCACCTGTTAATGGCATCCCGTCATCTACCTTTCTATCTAACTCCGCCAGCACTTCAACTGGTATACCACTACCTGTAATTAGTTCGTGAGCATCTGCTGAAGGCCCCCCTTTCGACTGGGTGGTATACGATAAATTCATACCAGCACCAAAGCCATTATCAGGACAGGTCGTGGGTAGACATCTATAATCATCTACAGCAACTGCTGCCACAACAAAATTTCCGGTTATGTACCCGGCTGCTTGCAAATGAATCCATACATTAGGACGCTCCTCAGCCTCACCACTTGTAGAGCCAACCAGGCCATTACCATCACCATTAGCGGGTGTGCCCGGTAGATTGACACTGGCCTGAGAATAATCCCCAGGAAACCCACGATAACGATCCTGAAAACTAAACCAGGCAGCAGTAATGCCATCAACCGTATTGTTTAACGCCCTAACCCGAGCAGTATTAATCAACTCCTGCCCTTTTAACACGCCGCCCAATAAAAGCCCGATAATCACTAAAACAATAGCAATTTCAATCAAGGTGAACCCACCTTGAGCTGCCATGGATGCCTTTGTGCCGGGGGGACGCGTAGTCCAGTTTGCTAGCATTTTTTGTTTATTTACTTTTTTCATAACATTCGTCTCTGCCTTCATGGCATAAAACTTATTATTTTTATTTTCTTTTTAAAATCGTTGCATAATGGTGTATCTCATTGCCGCGCGGTGCAAAGGAACGATAAAGGTTTTGGATCAGGCTCAATGCTTCGTCATGTGATGCTTAGCTGCATGTTGAATAGCATCTTTAATAACAATACCCATACCAATGCAAAACACGATTACCATAAAAATAACAATTATTTCATTCATCACACTCTCCTAACTCATCTATTTTTTTATAGGCTCTACGATTAACAACAACAATTGCTGATGTAACTAAAATAACCATAATGGCGCTCAACAAAAGAAGAGCAATGGGCGCTCCGGTAAACTTTTGTGCTGCCCAGCCAATTAACGACACGTCGATAGCTACCAACAAGGCGAAAATCACCTTCAACCAACCTATTTCTTCTTTTATCTTATCGATTTCTGCCATTACATGTTATATGCAAACTATATCTACTATTAAATGCAATCACTATACCAACATTCTATAGCCCATTAAAGCTGAATTTACAGAAATAACCCGTCTTTTTTTGATTTAAATCTGTTTATTTTTCAACACTTTGTCGAGTTTTTGACAGTTTTTCCTCCAGCACAATAATTTTTTGTGTGAGGAATTTTAATTCATAGGGATCGGTTATCACTTTGCTGTCTATCAACGCGCCAACAAGGATTTTTGCCGCTTCCAGCTCACCCATATCTTCTAATACGATTATCTGCATGTCTTTTGCCCATTGAGGGACATGCGATGCTGTGGCTTTTTCTGTCAGCGCATTGGCGTACTTTAATGCCAGGTCTAAATCTTTAAGTTCATGTTTTGCAGTTATCACCACATGCGCCAACCAGCGCCAGTATTTGCTCGGGTCTTCATTAAATTTATTAAACACATAATCCATCATAATGCGTTGTTTTTCTTCGTCCTGTACGCTGCCGTAAACCCGAGCAGCCACTAGCATCGGATAATGTCCACGCGGGTCTAAATCAAGTATGGTGTCCAGCCATTGGGTTAACCGTACATAATCCAGCTGGTGAAAAGAGATGCTGATGCCCGGCTGGTTATCAAACGCCTGCAGCCAGAGATTTAAAAATTTGGAGGCGGCTATTGGCTCGCCCAGTGAACTCAAGACATAAGCGCGCGTTGATAAAGGCGGTGGTAGATCTTCTGCCCTGACCGCAACCGGTGACTGTGTATTATGCCAGAGTAGCTGCATAATAAGCGCTAACACAAGCAGCACTTTTACCAATGCGG
>CAZALW010000415.1:0-2610 GCA_964485705.1 uncultured Thiotrichaceae bacterium | reverse complement strand
GGTGATATTTATCTGGCTTATGATATTCAGTGCCCGATTAAGGCAAAACGACTTTAAGTCGTTTTTTAGAGCAACCTATGGACTTTCAGTCCATAGTGGTTGAGTTCTGTATACAAGATTTTCTGGCGCGATGGCATAGCGTGCTATAAAGTACCACAATTATTTTTTTAGTTCGTCCTTAGGCTCGTGAACACCACATCCATGTGCCACTACTCAGCAAATGATACAAAGTACGCGATAAAAGTCCTTATGTATTTACGTTTGCGTTATTTATGGGTAACTATTTCTTTTTAAGGGTGTACAAGAGACATTGATGAGTCAACTAATGCAACAGGTAACAGAACAGGAATTAAGAGATCTGACAGAACAGTTAGGTGAGTGTTTAAAAGCCAAAGGCATGAAACTGGCAACGGCCGAGTCGTGTACCGGCGGCTGGCTGGCAAAAATTATTACCGATATACCCGGCAGTTCTGCCTGGTTCGAAGGCTCAGTCGTTTGTTACAGCAACGAATCCAAACACAGTCTGCTGGCTGTTGGCGAAAATATACTGCAGGAATTTGGTGCAGTCAGTGGTGAAACCGTGCTGGAAATGTCAGATGGCCTGTTTTCACATACCGTCGCTGATGTTGTAATAAGCATCAGTGGCATTGCCGGACCCGAGGGTGGCAGCGAAGATAAACCGGTTGGACTGGTCTGGTTAAGCTGGGGAAAACGCGATAAATCGGTGTATGCCGAACCTTATAATTTTTCTGGCAATAGAGAAGATGTACGCAAACAGTCAATTAAGCAGGCGTTGAATTGTTTGCTGGATTTGTTGGTTTGAGATTAGCAGGTCAATGATTTCTGTAACCGTTCCTTGTTAACAGGGAATTTAATAACATCATGCAACTTAATAATTTCGTTTAGTTTATCAACATATTTATATTCATCATTTCCGACTAGAACGATGACTTTTGTGGTGGCAGAATATTTTTGCAGGCTGTACAGCAAAACATCCAGATTGCTGATGTTGACCCCCGCATAATTATTGCCATAACCGTAAAAAAATTCTGCGATAATAAAATCCGGCTGTTGCTTTTTTAGTGCCGCAATGGCTTTTCGCATGGAGTTGAATCTGCTTTCTGCAATACTGAGTTTGTTATACAGTCCAGTAAAATTCGGATGTGTTGCCGATTCAACAATGGAAAATAAGGTTTTAGTGGGCATAAAAGCGACATGTCAGGTAAATGATACACAGTTTATCCTGTTTTGCTTTCTTTAGTGTATCTTGCCTTGATGCTACCTCGGCTTATGTGTCAGGAGGAGGTAGCGGTAAGCCGGCTAGCTTACATATTTCAGGTACAGGATCCCTGGGAAATAAACTATAAATATGTTTTTCATAGGCTTTTCGATTATGGAACTGCTTATTCTTACTACCAAGATCCTGGATTAGTGTATGCATGGTTGGGTTCGTCATATTTTCTTCGTGGTACTCGCGAAAATAATAAATAAGCTCCCAATGGTCGTTAAATAGTTGAATGCCATCTCTTTCTGCCTGCTCTTTGGCAAAATCTTCGCTCCATTCCTCCAGGTGTTGCAGGAAACCCTGTACATCGATTTCGATATTTTTGCCGTTTACTTCTAACATCATAATTGATCACTCCTCTCAATTGCGTGTGTGGTAATAGCGCTTTCTCAAACCTGTTATTTTTACTATTTCTATGCCTTAAAAAGGTGAATGAAAATAGTGCCAATTTATCCTGCTCATTATGTTTTTTGATATTGATACTGTCAGTGTATTGCTGGTTTACGGCTTGCCTCTAATATGAGAATACGCTGAGAAAAACACTTTAGCAAGAAAAGATCAAATTAATTGTTATGCATACATAAGATATTTTTATGGGCTATGTTCTGATTTACTGTGCCAATAAAAATATTTAAAAAACGTTGATTTTGAATGTAACAGGGCTACCTGAGCGTTGACTTCTATGTGATAATAATCTGTTTTATCATGACAACAAAATACCAGAAGAGGAGTTATTAATGGACGACAATCGTAAAAAGGCACTTGCTGCCGCTTTATCACAAATTGAACGTCAATTCGGCAAAGGATCTGTCATGCGTATGGGCGATGATGGCGCTATACCTAATATTGAAACTGTTTCAACCGGTTCACTAAATCTTGATATTGCGCTGGGTATTGGCGGCTTGCCAAAAGGCCGCGTGGTTGAAATTTATGGCCCGGAATCATCCGGTAAAACAACATTAGCTTTACACATCATTGCCGAAATGCAGAAAACAGGCGGCACGGCTGCCTTTATTGATGCAGAGCATGCGCTAGACCCGCAGTATGCAGGAAAGCTGGGAGTCAATATTGATGAAATGTTGTTATCACAGCCAGATAATGGTGAGCAGGCACTGGAAATTACCGACATGCTGGTGCGTTCTGGTGCAGTGGATATTGTTGTCATCGACTCGGTTGCCGCGCTAACGCCTAAAGCAGAAATCGAAGGTGACATGGGTGACTCCCACATGGGTTTGCAGGCGCGTTTGATGTCGCAGGCATTGCGTAAGCTAACCGCAAATATTAAACGCTCTAATACACTGGTTGTTTTTATTAACCAGATTCGG
>CAZALW010000414.1:0-2668 GCA_964485705.1 uncultured Thiotrichaceae bacterium | reverse complement strand
TTTGATGAAGCCGATATCACCGAGCTGGAAAAATTTCGCAAACAATTAAACGAGGAAAACCAGCAGCAGGGCATTCGCATCACCGTATTGGTGTTCCTGATGAAGGCATTGGTCTCTGCTTTAAAAGAATTCCCCCGTTTTAATTCGTCACTGGATCACACTGGTGAAAACCTGATAGTAAAGCAGTACATAAATATCGGTGTTGCCATGGACACAGCAGACGGTCTGGTGGTGCCCGTAATTCGTGACTGCGACCGGAAGACCTTAACCGAGCTTGCCCTCGAACTAACCGAAACCAGCCAACGCGCACGCAACAAAAAACTTAGCCCTGGCGATATGCAAGGTGGCTGCATGACCATTTCCAGCCTGGGCGGCATCGGCGGCACCGCCTTCACCCCCATTGTTAACGCACCCGAAGTGGCTATCTTAGGCGTTTCACGCTCCAGCATAAAACCAGTTTATCAGAATGATGAATTTGTACCCCGTTTGATACTGCCGCTTTCACTGTCATACGATCACCGTGTTATTGATGGCGCAGATGGCGCACGTTTCACCACGTATTTAACGAGAGTGCTATCGGATACCAGAAGGTTATTGCTTTAACCACTAAAAGATCAAGAATATTAATATATTAGTTGGCGTCAGAAACGAACCCAACCTACCAACTAAATAACAATTGGTATACCTATGAACAAAATTGTAAATGTAGAAGTGCCTGATATTGGTGATTTCACTGATGTAGACATCATTGAAGTACTGGTCAAAGCTGGTGATGTTATTGCAGAAGAAGACCCACTTATCACGCTGGAATCGGACAAAGCCACTATTGAAATTCCTTCCCCTTCTGCAGGCATCGTCAAAGACGTTTTAGTCGGTGTAAATGACACAGTGACACAGGGCGATCTGATTTTAAAACTGGAGGTCAATACTGAAGCAGCAGTCGACAGCAGTGCTTCTGCTATTGATAACGACAACCAACCAGACAACAACACAAATAATAACGAAACACCTGTAGCAGTTGATACAGCCGCGCCAGCAGCACAAACTGCAGCTCCAGGTGACAGTGATCTTCATGCCGAAGTACTGGTTCTTGGCTCAGGTCCCGGCGGTTATACCGCTGCTTTTCGTGCTGCCGACCTGGGTAAAAAAGTTATCCTTGTCGAAAAATTCGATAACATCGGTGGTGTCTGTTTAAACGTAGGCTGCATTCCGTCAAAAGCTTTATTACATACTGCAGAAATTATTAATGAAGCCGCTGAAATGACCGCACACGGCATTGATTTCGGCAAACCCAAAATAGATATTAAAAAACTGGCTGCTTTCAAAAACAAAGTCATTAAACAACTAACCGGTGGGCTTGCCGGTTTAGCCAAACAACGCAAAGTACAAATTGTTACCGGTTACGGCAAATTTACTTCCACTCATCGCATTGATGTCACCGGTAAAAACGGTGTTACCAGCATTTCTTTTGACAACGCCATTATTGCAGCGGGTTCATCGGTATTTAACATTCCCGGTCTGCCTTATGGCGATGCACGATTGATGGATTCAACCGGTGCACTTGAACTGGTCGATATCCCAAAACGTCTGCTAGTGATAGGCGGTGGCATTATCGGTCTGGAAATGGCCACCGTGTACGATGCCCTTGGCAGTAAAGTCTCCGTTGTTGAGCTCTCCCCCGGTTTAATTCCGGGCTGTGATAGCGACCTGGTTAGACCATTAATGAAGCGAGTTAAAGGCCGCTACGAAAACATCTGGCTAAATGCCAAAGTGACCGCCATTGATACCCTGAAAAAAGGCCTGAAAGTTACCTTTGAAGGCAAAGGTGTACCTGAACACGATACCTTCGACCGCGTATTGCTAGCCGTTGGTCGCAGCCCCAACGGCAAGCTAATTGATGCCGACAAAGCCGACGTAGCCGTTGATGAACGCGGTTTCATCAACGTAGATAAACAACAGCGCACCAATGTAAACCACATCTTTGCCATTGGCGATGTTGTCGGACAGCCCATGCTGGCACACAAAGCCACCCACGAAGCCAAAACCGCTGCCGAAGTTATTTGTGGCATGAAATCCTATTTTGATGCTAAAACCATTCCTTCTGTTGCTTATACCGATCCTGAAATTGCCTGGATGGGCATCACTGAAGAACAGGCAAAAGCGGATGGCATTGAATACAGCAAAGGCGTATTCCCGTGGGCAGCCAGTGGTCGCTCATTAAGCATTGGACGCAACGAAGGACTCACTAAAGTCCTGTTTGATAAAAACACCCACAGAATCATTGGCACCGGCATCGTCGGTACCAATGCTGGCGAGCTTATCGCTGAAGCCGTACTGGCACTGGAAATGGGTGCAGATATAGAAGACATCGCACTCACCGTGCACCCACATCCAACCCTGTCCGAAACCTTCAATTTTGCCGCAGAAATGGCTGAAGGCACAATTACAGATTTATATATTCCAAAAAAATAAACCCGAAAAAAACCGATGGAACAATAAAAAAGAAACTCAGCGCGCTTTTCTAGATCCTCAAGAGTAACTTAAAAGCACCTTTTCAGAACAGCCTGTCAGCCTGTTCTGAAAAATATAAATTTAGACATGGCCGTACTGAATTGCTATGCCAGTGAATATCCATACACAGTCTGCGCCATAGTTATGCCACTCACTT
>CAZALW010000413.1:0-2669 GCA_964485705.1 uncultured Thiotrichaceae bacterium | reverse complement strand
CATGAAGGCATAAGATCTTAATGTTCTTCATGCGCTTCATGGTGAATTGAAAAGATAGAATCAAACGCCTTCACTACCCCTTATCAATACTGACTGTGAAACATTATTCCGCTCTGTTTCTAGTGACATGGCATCTGACGGTTTTGTTTCTGGCGATAAAATATTTTTTGTTTTTTTAGTTGTTGTAACATCCTTTGCATCGGCAAGGTTTGTCATATTTTTGACGGAAAAATTCACCACATAACCATCACTCTTGTGCTTATTTTTATATTTATTTAGTGCCGCAGTAGCTGAGCCTTTATCCATAAAATAGCCAAACCTGACGTTATAACGATTTTCATTTTCCCTGTTTATAAAATCAGACACATACGCATCTAAATTCTGTGTTTGTAGATTATCAACCATATTCTTTGCATTAATCAAGTGAGCAAACACAGCAACCTGGATAGAGTATTTTATACTGTTTAATTCAGCTGGCGTTAACGCAGTAACAACCACAAAATCAGGCTCTTTGACGGTTACGGATTCATCCTGTTTATCTTGAAAACTATTTATTATCCTGCTTGTATATCCAGTTTCTGGTAAATCCACATCTATTTCTGCACCCACTGCAATAGTAGCTGGCAACTGCGGCTCTATATCGCTGTCCGGAAAAACCATGGCAGCCGGCAGTGCTAATATTTCAACTTCACTATCAGCAGTATAATTAGTCACTGCCTGCTGATAACCACTAAAAAACCCCACCGTAAAAACGATAGCCGTGATTAGCACTGAAAGAAGAGCAAATTTCATTAAACCTCGATTGTCAATTAATATTGGAGCCATCGTCTTTTAGTGAATAGTGAGTTTTAAACACATGAAAAATTAAATCAGTAGTTTTTTATTGGTTTTAGATTTTTCACTATTAACTATTCATTGTTAACTATTCACTGCTTTTAATCCCTATCCATTGATACCAGTAGTTAAACAAATCTTCATCATAACAGGCTAGTACGGATCTAACCTCAAGTTGACCGCGAAACACTTCATCATCATCCAGCGACACCATGTGTCCTCCAGCTTCGCTAAAAATCAAACTGCCTGCTGCATAATCCCACAATTTTTGTCCACCGTGTAAATAAATATCAAAACGCCCTGCGGCCATCCAGCACCAGTCAAGGGCGGATGAACCTATGTTTCGCTGAGAAGCAAAAATACTTTGTGTAACCAGTTTTACGGTGAGTTCTTGCGGCAGTCGTTTTAAATCAATTTCAGCAATAACAGGTTTATTAACAGCAGGTTTATTCTTAATAAACTTCATCTGTGAGTGCTCCAGTAGACGAGCATTCAAATAAGCGCCCTGACCTTTTATTGCAGTAAACATCTCATCTCGCACCGAGTCATATATAAGACCGAGCTGCTGTTGGTTATTGATGATTAAGGCAATAGAAACAGCAAAAAACGGCAACCCTGCAGCATAGTTACTGGTACCATCAAGTGGGTCTATACACCAATAGCCCTGAATTTTATTCATTGCTGCCTGCTCAATCACTGCTAATTGTGCCGCTTCTGGCATCTCTTCACCCAGAATGCCATACATCGGCCAGTGCTGTTTTAATTCTGTTTCCAGTCGATCTTGCATGGCAATATCTGCAGGCGTAACAATACTGCCATCTTCTTTATACTCAGATTCTGAATGACCAAAATCTTTAAGCAATATTTCTTGCGCGGCAATTTTTACCAGCGATTTTAATTTTTCTAAATCAGGAAATATCATAGTGGGAATTACCAGGGAATATCACTGCCATCAATATCGATAAAACGACCCGTATCTTTTATTGTCAACTCTGTCAGTTGACTAAATAGCTGTTCAACACATTGGCGTGTGGTAATTTCAGCATTTTCGCCACCCATATCTGTTTTAACCCAACCAGGGTGAAACGCCACACTGATAATTCCCTGCTCTTGCAGGTCAATCGATAAACTTTTTACTACTGCATTTAGTGCTGCTTTACTGGAACGGTAGATATAACTATTGCCGTAACCATTATCGGCCATGCTACCCATTTTGCTGCTCATGCAGACAACCAGTTTACGATTACCCATAAGCAATTGTTCAGAAAAAGCTTCGACCATTTTTAAAGGTGCAATACTATTTACCTGAAAGGCTTGCAACCAGCTTGCCACATCGACGGCACCAAAGGTGTTTTTATCTGAACCATAGACTCCCGCATTATTAATAAGCAGATCAATAGGATCATTACGCAACTCATACGATAATGCCTGCAAGGTAGAGAGTTCCAGCATGTCCGCAATATGCACACTGATCTGACCAGAAGATAATTTCGCAATATTAAATAAATCTGTCGCATTATTCGGGTTGCGACAACAGGCGAAAACACGCCAACCCTGCTCCATTGAGTACTTGACCATTTCCAGGCCAATACCGCGGTTTGCGCCAGTGATTAATATATTCATGATTTTAGTTATTCCTGAATTCAAATATGTAATGACTGGTTTCGACACTTATGTAGACGTTGGAAAAGTTGAAAAGAATTAGTCCGCGAAAAACGCAAAAAAAGCAAAAAAAGCAAAGAAAATATTTTTGTTTTTTTAGGCATATCTAAATTAAGCGGTAGTATTGCTGGCTTTAGTCGATATAAACAGCAAAGTTTTATTCCTATAAACCT
>CAZALW010000412.1:0-2671 GCA_964485705.1 uncultured Thiotrichaceae bacterium | reverse complement strand
AACCTATTATTGTTTTTGCTTTTTTCGCGTCTTTTGCGTGTTTCGCGGACTAACGTTTTTAATCTTCAATGTCCGCTTATGACCGAACTCAGTCGTTCACTCGATGAGCTCGTAGATTGAAGTGAGGCACGAGTCCCAACGGTTTGCATGGTGATCTCCGTCCTTTGGTTCGTAAACGGCACATCCATGTGCCACTGCTGTTGGGGTTCGTGCCTCACCCCAACCTACGAACCAGACACCTGGGTTTAATGTTATTTTTCTATTAAACGTTTATTAATACTAATATCCGCACTTTCTTTTATTGCCAGTAAAGTACTGGAAAAATCACGGATGGCATTGTCACGTAAAGTATCACTCTTAACCAGATCCAGTTTATCCTGAGCGATGTTGTCAGCCGCACTTACTTTTGTTAGCACAATCAATGCAATATCACCTGATGCCAAATCAATTTCTTTAACAGAAGAAATGCCATTCTGATTAGGCGCGATCTCAAATGCATGGTGCAATATTGAAGCATCACTGACTTTTGTAAAATCATTACGTCCAAGGGCAGTAAACACCTCTACCTGAATACCATCGGCCTGCAAACTTTCTATCGCTTTATCCATAGATCCACCTGCTTCAATCATTGAAGCTATTTTAGACTGGACTTCTAAAGCAGCAGCTTTTGTTTGTTTATGACCATTTTGCACGATTAAAATATTTTCAACTTTAGAACTTACCTGTGCTAATGGCATGGCTGTTGCAGGAACGTGTTCACTCAAACGCAGGACAACAACATGTGATGGACTAATTTCTATGATATCACTATTACTATTTTGTTCTAACACCAACGGGGAAAAGGCAATGTTCCTTAGTTTTTCATTGTCAGCAATACCTTTGCCAGTATGACGAGTAAAATAATCACTGCTGTTAATTTTTAGCCCTAACTCCTCAACTGAAATATCAAGATTATCAGGGTTTTCATAGGCAGTTGCTGCCAGTCTTTCACTCATATCATAAAACATTGAAGCGACGCTATCTGCTTTCAATTCTTCTTCAAAACCATATCGTTTAATTTCAAATGATTCTATGGTCTCGCTTCTAACATCATCCAGTTTAATTAAATGATAGCCAAACTGGGTTTCGACTATTTCACTAATTATTATTTCATTAACGCCACCTTTTTGCAGACCAAACAAAGCCTGTTCAAAGGGTTTAACCATTTCACCTAACGCCACCCAGTCGAGGTCGCCACCATCTGCTGCGGAGCCTGAATCCTGTGAATGCTCTCTGGCCAGTTCGGCAAAGTCAGCGCCCTGTTCAAGCTGCTGTTGAAGAGATTTTATTTTTTCCTTCGCTGCCTCGTCTTCAGTTGTTTTTAGCAATATATGCCTGGCTTTACGCTCCTCACGACCACTGATACTGACAACGTAGCTTTCATACATTTCTTTAATCTTCTCTTCGTTAACTTCAACGCTTTCGGCCAATATCTCAGAAGTGATTTCAACATAATCAATTTTAATTTTTTCAGATGTCATAAAACGATGTAAATTCGCTTCATAGTATTGCCTGATTTCTTCGACCAAAGGTTTTGCCGCAGTAGAAAAATGTTCTACATTAAATGTCAGCACAGTAATGTCACGCGTCTGTTCATTTAATGCCGCTAACTTTTGTACTTTTTCTTTTATAACAAAGGCTGAATTTGCAATTGCTGATTGCATTTGCTGGACTCTCAATTCATTCCTTAATGCCTGCTCGTACATTGGAATACTCATACCAAGGGAGTTTGCGTTTGCTTCAAAACGAAGACGATCAAAAACGCCATCAACCGTAAATAACTGTTTAATCTTTGCCGCCAGAACAGCGTCAGAAATTCTGTAACCTTTTTCAAAACTGACACTTTCAAGTAGTCGTTGATTGATTAATTGCGTTAGGGTGCGTTCACGCAATGCTGTTTCCTCAATAGGAAGTTGGCCACCATACTGACGAAGCAGGGACTGACGCTGCATGGACACTGAGCGTTCAAACTCATTTGCTGATATTTCCATGCCATTCACTTTGGCTGCGTAGCGCGGCCCGGCATCATCAAAATAGGACTGAATACCCCATAACATAAAAGGTAAGCTTATCAAGCCTACGATAACCATGCCTAACCAACCTTTTATACTATTATTTATAGCCTGTAACATACTTGTACTGTCCTGAATCAAACCTGGCGTTTTTAAACCAGGCGGATAAAATATTTAATGTCGGGATTATACCTAAAACACTAGGAGTTTGTCCGAGAATAGAAGCCGTAACGAAAATCACAGAAAGGTTATAAGGTGAGCTTATTGAATGAGGCGAATAGTAGGACTATTTAACGATTTCAATAAGCTCAGATTATGACCTTTATGGGATTTGCAGTAGGTTCTCTATTCTCGGACAAGCTCCTAGGGGCGTACTATTAAACCCACTATTTAGGGGTAGTCTACTGAAATTTAGAGTAATTTAAGGTATTCTCGCCCCCGGATACAAACCGACACCCTGATACGCACTCTAAAAATGGCAACAATCAAAGATTTTACCGATGCTGAACAATGGGCAGTTAGTACAACATTAAAGGAACGCTGGTCAAATCAGGATACAGACCTACAACTCGCTGATGTTGAAATTAAGATGTTTCCACATGATCGGGAATTAACAACCT
>CAZALW010000411.1:0-2673 GCA_964485705.1 uncultured Thiotrichaceae bacterium | reverse complement strand
TAACACTGGTCTGCCATTGCTGCATTTGTAAATAATCCTTATCACCACAGCCTAACTCAGTCAGGCAGGATGAATAATAAGGCAGAACGGCCAGCTCTTGTTCACTCAGTTCGGGCAATGCACAAATAATTTCATGGTATACCAGGCCGTTAGTACCCTGTTCATAAATACTGGCCGAATCAACAGAATGCGTGCCAGCAATGTTACGCTTTTTTGCTACAGGAATTTTTATCTCAGCAGGCACATCATCCAGCCCTACCTTAGGCAGCATTTCTGGATCATCTTCCTGCGTTTGGCGCTTTGCCAATGCTTGCGCACGTTCTATTACAACTTGTTTATCATCCTCACTTAAAGCTGATTTTATCGTAGCCAGATGAGCTTTTTCTGCCTGCTCTTTACGCTGGCTTAATGTTTCATCGGGGCGAAGAGTAAGACGTAGCCGGTGCTGATTCTCGATTAATAAATCAGTGACAAGCTTTTTGATAAATTCAGGGTCTTTAATATCTTCACGCAGTGAGTCAATCACCGGATCAAGGTTAAGCAGTGATGCCGGATCACTGCGATGTATGGCTGCGGTTAAACCACTTAAAATGAGTTGTAAACCAAACGGGTAACCATCACCGCCAACTTCGCGCTGGCTTAATTCAAGCTGATGCAGCACTGCTTCAAGTTTTTCATGGGGTATGCCGTTGCTGGCAACATCATTTAAAACACCTAAGACCAGTTTCTCGAATGCCAGTGCATTTTCGACTTTACTGCCTTCTATGCCACATAAAAAACACATTTCATAATTAGAATCTTCCAGCCCGCATAAGGGTGACGGCGCAGCACCAAGATCGGTTTTTTCTAAGGCCTGGCGTAGTGGTGACGAACTGTTATCCAGCAATACCTGTGACAACAAATTTGCTTTCATCATGTCATCCAGTGAGGTACAGGGGCCGAGCAACCAGCTCATTACATGATGGGTTTTGTCTTCGCTGGTTTCATCACCAACAATGTCATAGGCATAAGCTTCTTCCACAACCAGCGGTGCCAGATAACGTTTTTCAGGTTTGACCGAGATAATCTCATCGAGCTTTTCAAATTCTGATAACGCCTGTTGTTCAAATTTTTGCTGATGCTCAAAAGCCGGAATATCTCCAAACGTCATAAATACTGCATTACTCGGATGGTAATGGGTTTTGTGGAAATCTTTTAATTGCTGATAACTTAAATCGGGAATATCCTGTGGTTCACCGCCACTGTTATAGTGGTAGGTTGATGTCGGGTAAAGGTATTGACTGACCTGTTGCCATAATACGCTAACTGGCGAGCTCATCGCGCCTTTCATTTCATTGTAAACAACGCCCTTGTATTCAAGCTCACTCTCCGCATTGCTGGCTTCTTTAAATTCAATACGATGGCCTTCCTGTAAAAAATCCAGTTCATCAAGGCGGGTGAAAAACACCGCATCAAGATAGACATCCAGTAAATTATTAAAGTCTTTTTTATTCTGACTGGCAAATGGATACGCGGTCCAGTCACTGCTGGTAAATGCGTTCATAAAGGTGTTCAATGAACGGCGTATCATCATAAAAAAAGGGTCGCGTACCGGGTATTTTTTGCTGCCGCATAAAGCGGTGTGCTCAAGAATGTGTGCGACACCGGTTGAATCCATCGGCACGGTTCTAAAACCAACTAAAAATACGTTCTCGGTATTTGTTGCTTGCATATGGTAATGCAATGCGCCGGTTTTTATATGGCGAAATTCCTGTAAGGTTATATTTAGAGAATCAATTCGCTCGCTACGCAACCATTCAAATGCCGGATGGTGTTTGACTGTTTCACCTTGTTTATTTGCGTTCTTATCTAAAACTGTAGCGGATACGCTATCTGATGATGTTGCTGTGGTTGCTTCTAACGACATAAATAGTTAACTCTCTTTTGATGCTGTTGTAATAGTTTTTTATGAAAGTTTTTTACGATTAAGTAAAAACTCAACACCACTGTCATCTCGACCATTGGGAGAGATCTTAAACAACGGTAGAACAAGATCTCTCCCAATGGTCGAGATGACACTACGTGTAAAACTCTCTTTGTTAAATTTCTTTGCTGTTGTTTATTTTCTGACCCGTTTGTAATCTAACCAACTTGTAAACAGTCTCAACTAATGCAGTCAACCCACGATTTTTTAATCCGGTTTCTTCATCTAGTACATCTTTGAAACACAGTTTTTCTATTGAGAAGTTGGCTGAATACAATTCATGTACTTCATCTTCTGTTACAGAAAATGGTGGCCCGTTCATTTCCGAGGGGTCAAATGTTAATGTGACTAACAAGGTGCGCTGTTTTGGCTTTTGTAATTCTGCCATTTTATCTGCATATTTTTTTCTCATTTCAACTGGCAATGCCACCAGTGATGCACGGTCAAAAATATCGGTAACATCATCCAGATCTTTTTTTTGTAAAGAAAAAAAGTCACCCTGAAGAATTTCAATCATGGATGTCAGGTCACTGCTCTGATACAGCCCATAGTGATCTTTTTTTGCCAGTTTATAATTCAGTGCGTTGTCTTCAAAAAAATCCTTTACCGCACGATCGCTGCATTCCACTGCAAATACTGTATAACCATTTTGCGACAGCCAGAGCATATCTTTACTTTTGCCGCACAGTGGAACAAAAATTTTTAATTTT
>CAZALW010000410.1:0-2677 GCA_964485705.1 uncultured Thiotrichaceae bacterium | reverse complement strand
TCAAAGGGGGATTGAGGGGGTTTAGTTTTTAATGTCTGCTATGTGTCGAACTCGGCCATTCAATATCTGATATTAGTGTCAGATAAAATGCAGGCTTGTACGTATTAATCGTTATTTTTACCTACCCGGACATTTCAGTAAAGTCGTAGTCCATAGTCGGCAAAGGCTCCTGCAGAAAATAACCCTGGATAAAATTAACCCCCATGCCCCAGAGTATGGATAAACTGGTTGCATCTGGCACGTGTTGCGCGATGGTCAGCTTGCCCAATTTGGCGGTCTCTTCGGCAAGCATTTTGATGGCTTCCTGGTTTTTTGGGTTGTCTGTGAGGTTCTCCATAAAGCTGCGTTCTACTCGTACATAATCGACATGAATATGTTCAAGTAGCTGGAAAGGGTTGGCGCCCGTGCCGAAGTCGTCCAGTATGAAACCACAGTTTAGTTTTTTTAGCTCATGCGACAGGTTTTTGGCATTTTTTAAATGGGTGACAGCAACCGTTGCTTTTACTGCAAAATTTAACGTGTTGGCCGGGATTTGTTTGTCTTTAATTTGATAGCTAAGCCAGTCGATTAAGGTTTTGTCTTTAATTGACGCTGCTGACAGCTTAATAAAAAAGCGTGTGTTTTTTCCGGCTTTTTTTCTGCTCTTGTATTCCTGAATGGTTTTATATAATACCCAGCGATCAATAGCGATAGCCATGCCGACACGCTCTGCGGCAGGCAGAAAATCCTGTGGCATAATGACTGGTTCACTGTCATTTGCTCGCATTCTGACGAATACCTCATAGCGCTCATCTGTGTCACCGTGCAGGCTGACAATGGGCTGGTAATGTAACAGGAATTTGTCATTTTTTAAGGCGTCAGTGAGCTGTACTTTATATTTTGCATCAACTTCATGTCGCGTTAATTCGCCTTTTCGTGGTGTATAGGTGTGGACCTGGTTCGTGCCTATTTTAGTCGCTATGCTGATGGCTTTTTCTGAGCGAGCTAAAACATCGTCGTAGTCAGGAGAGTCACTGTCTATAAGTGCAATGCCAATGCTACAGGTGGTGTTAATCTGCTCGTCATGGATGCTGGTTTCAAATTGTGACATTGCTTTTTGAAGTTGTAGGGCATAACTTTCAATATTATCGACTGTGTAATTGATCGCTATTAGAGCAAAGCAGTCATGCGTGTATTGTGAAAGAACGTCACCGTCATCGACTGCTTCACTTAGTGCTTTTGCTGCGTCAATAATGTATTGGTCTGCATCAATAACGCCGAGGGTGTTTTTTATTTCATGAAAATTATCGATTTTGATTTCCAGCAAAGCAGCCGTATGTTTTTCCTGTTGACAGTCAGCGATAACCGTTTCGAGTTTTTCGATACAGTATTGACGATTAAATAAACCGGTTAGCTGGTCTTTTTGACTAAGTAATTGAAGCTGGCGTTCAAGGTCTTCGGAAGTTGTATCATCTTTTCGAATAATGATCTGTATGCAGGGTTCACCATCAATTTGTGCGGGTGAAAATTCCATTTCACCGCTAAATTCGGTGCCATCAGATTTAAGTAATTGTGTCTCAAATTTTTCGATGCTGTCTTCAGTTTGCAAGTAAGCGCGTAAAAATGATTTGAGTTCATCGCGAACCTCAATGGTAACCATGTCGAGTACAGGTAAGCCTTCAAGATCATCAGATTCAGCAATGTCAAACATGCTTAGGTAGGATCGGTTGGAATATACGTGCATGCCTTCATGGATGTAAGCAATAGCATCGCGAGAACTATCAAGTAATGAATCACAGCGTTTTTCGGATTCGTTAAAGTTTTTTTTGTAGTAGCTAACTTGTTTATAATTGGTTAAAGACTGGTATTCACGGGTAATGATTAATAACAGGTGGTCGATGTTGTTAAAACAGCAAGCATCAACAGCGCCAGTACGCATTGCGCTTACCACGTTAACGGGTTTATTTACTGGCTCATTTCTGCTGACTGAGATAACACGACAGCTTCCGGTCTTTTTATCTTTGTTAAGGCGGGTTATGGTTTCTTTAAGAGAAATCAGCTCCATGCCCTCAAAATAAAGGATGATGTCCGGAATATGCTTATGTATGGCTTCGGTCAGATCTTCGTCATCTTCAACGCGTGTTGATCTAGCCGTGTAACCCGCGGTTCTTAATTTGCTGACAATTATTTCTTCACTATCGAAGGAATCATCTATGACGATTAAGTTAATTATTTTCTCTTCCACTTATTTGGTATCTCAAAAAAATCTGACAGTTAACCGGAGCTAAGGGGTTGTTATGAAATAAATGTTACAACCTTACTTGTTTTTTTGCCCATTTTCAGCGTTACCAAAACAGTAACATAGTCCTACTATGCGCCTGTTTTGGTGGCTTGGAAATGAACGGAAATCCAGCGCAATCTTGTAACATTTGTTTCATAACAGCCCCTAAGTCGCAGCGGCATCTCAGAAACATCCATTATAGTGATGACCAGAGTTCATCAAAGTCATCTTTGTTTTTTGTTGCTTTTTCTTTTTTTTCTTTTTTTCTTAAGCGTTGATCTTCTTCCGTTTTTTTATAGGTGAATTGAGTGAATGAGCCAGTATGCTCTTTTATTGCATCCAGGGTTATATTGATCTGAGTTAGCTGAATTCGTATAATAAGTGCATAACCTCTGAGTAGCTGAGCATACACCCTGT
>CAZALW010000409.1:0-2682 GCA_964485705.1 uncultured Thiotrichaceae bacterium | reverse complement strand
ATGATTGGCATCTTCGCACTTGATAAATCCAATAACTTCGTTGAAAATCTTACAACTTATGTACAAAAATGTTTCACGTGTGTTGCGATCTTCGCCTTGTTCTTGAATCTCTCAAGCACAAATCTGCTCAAACAGAATTAATAGAGATGCCCTGAAAAGATCCGCTTACCAACATGGAGAAAAGAAACGAGGCGAGGCGTAGCCGGTGGAGTGAGGTGCGCACTCAAGGCTTAGTCAATCAATCATTCACTTGTGGTATCACTCTTTGCCATCCATGGCACCGCGAAATGCCGTACATCCTGACCATGAAAAACAGGCAAAATGTCCGGAAAAATTTTACGTGAAATTTAGCGGGTAACCGTTTAGAATACTCGGTTCGCTTCTCCGTCCTTTGGTTCGTGAACAGCACATCCGTGTGCTACTACTCCGTCCTTTCTCGTTCCCACGCTCCTGCGTGGTAACGCATACCAGGGCTAACGGTGATCACGGTACGCATTCCCACGCAGGAGCGTGGGAACGAGAAAATATATTTAAATAGTCAGTGAGATAGAAATTACAGTGGAATTAACCGGCGCAGAAATAATTATTGAATGCCTGAAAGCTGAAGATATTGAATACGTATTTGGTTACCCTGGCGGTGCCGTACTGCACATATATGATGCTTTTTATAGGCAGGATGAGGGGCAACCTGATTTTGTACATCATATACTTGTTCGTCATGAACAGGGCGCAACCCATGCGGCTGACGGTTATGCCAGGGCAACAGGTAAACCTGGCGTGGTACTGGTGACTTCCGGTCCTGGTGCAACGAATGCGGTTACCGGTATCGCCACCGCTTATATGGACTCTATCCCGATGATTGTTATCACCGGCCAGGTGCCAAGCCACCTGATAGGTAATGATGCTTTTCAGGAAGTGGATTCTGTTGGTATTACGCGTCCGATTGTCAAACACAACTTTTTGATTAACGATGTTAAAGATATTGCAACGATATTCAAAAAAGCATTTTATGTTGCAACTACAGGTCGCCCCGGCCCGGTGGTCATCGATATTCCAAAAGATATTACCGGTGAAAAGACTGATTTTGAATACCCCGCAACCATTGAAATGCGTTCATATCATCCAACGGTTAAAGGGCATAATGGTCAGATTAAGCGTGCTGTTGAATTAATCAGGTCAGCACAACGACCCATGATATACAGTGGTGGTGGCGTGATTATCGGCAATGGTTCTGAGCAATTGCGCACCTTTACACGTTCACTGGGCTACCCGATTACCCAAACGCTGATGGGCCTGGGCGCATTTCCTGCGAGCGACCCGTTGTCACTGGGGATGCTAGGCATGCATGGAACCTATGAAGCCAATATGAGCATGCATCATTGCGATGTACTGATTGCCATTGGCGCGCGCTTTGACGACCGTGTTACCGGTAACCTTGAGAAATTCTGTCCAGAAGCAAAAATCATTCATATTGATGTTGATCCGGCATCCATTTCCAAAAATGTAAAGGTGGATATTCCCATTGTTGGTGAAGTTGCAGCGGTACTGGATGCCATTAACGCCGAGTTGACCAGGGCTGAGCAGGATAAGGCTTTGCTGTCATCCAATGCTGGTGCTATTGAAAAATGGTGGGCGCAGATTAATGAGTGGCGCGCCCAGGACTGCCTGAAATATGACCGTGATAGTAAAATAATCAAACCGCAGTATGTGGTCGAAGAATTGTACAAAGCAACGCATGGTGATGCTTTTGTTACCTCGGATGTGGGCCAGCATCAAATGTTTGCTGCGCAATATTATGGTTTCGATAAACCGCGTCGGTGGATTAATTCTGGTGGTCTTGGCACCATGGGTTTTGGTTTGCCAGCAGCCATGGGTGTGCAACTGGCGCATCCGGGTGAAATGGTTGCCTGTATCACTGGTGAATCCAGTATTCAGATGTGCATTCAGGAATTGTCTACCTGTCTTCAGTATTCGTTGCCATTAAAAATTATTAATCTAAATAATGGTTATATGGGCATGGTGAGGCAGTGGCAGGAATTCTTCTATGAAAAACGCTATGCCATGTCGTATTTTGATGCCCTGCCGGATTTCGTTGCATTGGCAGAAAGTTACGGGCACATTGGTATTAAAGTAGAAAAGCCAGAAGATGTACGTCCGGCACTGGATGAAGCCTTTAAACAAAAAGACCGCCTGGTGTTTCTTGATTTTATTACTGATCGTGAAGAAAACGTGTATCCGATGATTCCAACCGGCGGCGGTTTGAACGAAATGATTCTGGTGTAGTTAATATGGTATATGAGGCAGATAATAGTGAAGTAGTAGAGATGAAACATATCATCTCCATCTTAATAGAAAATGAAGCGGGCGCATTGTCTCGTGTTGCAGGCCTGTTTTCCGCTCGCGCTTACAATATTGAGTCGTTAACAGTAGCGCCAACCGATGACCCGTCATTGTCACGCATGACTTTAGTCACTTCCGGTAGCGATGACATTGTCGAACAGGTGTGCAAACAACTCAACAAACTTATCGATGTGGTGAAGCTGGTTAATTTAACCGATGACGTTCATGTCGAGCGCGAGTTGATTCTGATAAAAGTAAAAGCAGAAAATGAACAACGTGATGAAGTAAAACGTATCGTTGATATTTTTAACGGACATATTATCGATATGACGGATACCACTT
>CAZALW010000408.1:0-2686 GCA_964485705.1 uncultured Thiotrichaceae bacterium | reverse complement strand
TCTTTTGCGTTCTTCGCGGACTATATTTTTGTTTTTAAAGGTCAGCTATTGACCGTACTCAGCCATTCCAATCAATGAAAAAAATCTGACAGACTTTTCAATACAAATCTGATCTACTACAACTTATGCAACACTCTTGTATCTAAAACCATAATGTCTAAACTACTTATACTTAACCAGCGCAACCTCAATACATGGCTTTTTGTTGTTGTCATTTCGCTTGCCGCCATCATTTATTTTAGTGAAGAAGAAAGTACCCAACTGGAACGCCTAAGTGATATAAACATGGGTGATATAAACGTGGGCGATATAAACATAAACAGCATTAGCACCATCAATATACAACACAATCAAAATCAAACTTCTCTAAACAGAATAGTTAACAATAAAACAGGTGAGCATAGCTGGCAAATAACTCAGCCAATTGAGGTGGCTGCCAATAACTTTCGCGTCAACTCTATTATTAAATTATTAAATGCACCGGTGCATAATCAATATACCCTGGCAGAAATTGACAGCAAGCTAATTGGTCTCAATAACCCGGGCAATAATCAAACAACCAGCATTCAATTTAATAGCCTGTCTTCTGAGCGCAAGACTATTGAACCACAGACTATAACTTTTGGCATCACCAACCCTGTTACAAACTTACGTTACATTAAATTGAACGATACTGTTTATACTATTGAAGATATTTATTCCCCGCTAATCAGCTCACATTTTAGTGCACTGGTATCACTTAATTTACTACCGACGAACAGCGTAATAACAAAACTTATTTTACTCAATCAGACTATCTCCAGGGATAAGTCAGGTCGATGGCAAAGTAACATTAGTATCAGCGCAGACAATGTTGCAAAAACCTTGCAGTACTGGTTACAGACCCAGGCCTTTGGTGTACATCAATACCTGTCACGCAAAGAACTGGGTGAGATATTTATCTATGTTGAAAACTCAGCACAGCCTATTCGCTTTCAAATTACCGATACAGACCCCTGGTTAATTATAGCCAGGCCTGACATTGGCCTTGAATACCATCTTGATGTTGAAGCATACGGCCACCTTATTTCGCCTACAGACAGCAGTGACGACTAAGGATCTGGTAAGAAATAACTTACCGATATGGCGCAGTAATGGTGTCTCTCTTCAAGGCGCAGCAAAGGGAGCATAGTCAGTCTATGTAACCTTTTCTGTAACGCAGAAGAGGGGCAGCAGGGCAAGTCAGATCGGGAAGTTATTTCTGGACAGAGCCTAAGCACAAAACACTAAAAACTCGTATAATAAAGCCTCTTTAGGGCATCTTATTTAATGAGTGACATATCATGGCATCAAAAAAGAGTTTTGGCTGGGATGGTTTTCTGCTACGTTTTGTTTTTTCAATCATTCTGGTTTTCGCCACATATAATCCTGAAGGCGTTTCCTATTATCACTGGGCTCTTGAAACTCTACCGGACTTCAGCGTACTCAAAGCCTTCATTGGTGTCATCATATTGATTGGCTGGATAATTTTAATCCGTGCAACATTTGGCTCACTGGGTTTCATCGGCATCATTCTCGCTGCCGCTTTCTTTGGTCTTGCTATTTGGCTGGTTGTTGATGTGATTGGTTTATCTACCGATAATTTTCGTGTAGTCAGTTACATTATTTTAATACTACTCGCCAGCGTGCTAAGTATTGGCGTTTCGTGGTCACATGTTCGTCGCCGCATTAGCGGACAGCTCGATACCGATGAAATCGAACGTGACGGTTGAACCCGACAAGTTGAAGCGGACTATAAGCAGTGCCTGAACTTCCTGAAGTTGAAACCAGCCGTCGTGGCATCGAACCCTACCTGCTCAACAAAAAAATAATAAAGGTCACCATTCGCCAGCATAAGTTGCGCTGGCCTATCCCAAAAAATCTTGCTGAACTTGCTACCGGCAAAATCATTCGTAAAGTATCACGTCGCGCCAAGTATATTTATCTGGTACTGGATAACGGCACTATTATTATTCATTTAGGTATGTCCGGTAGCTTGCGCATATGCACAGATAAAATCACTGTAGAAAAACATGACCATATCGACATACAGGTTTCCAGCAACAAAATTTTACGCTTACGCGATCCGCGAAAATTCGGTTGTGTATTGTGGGCTCAGGGGGCGGTTGAACAACATAAATTAATCAAATTATTAGGCCCGGAGCCGCTGAGTGCTACTTTTACTGCCGAGTATCTACACGGCAAAGCCAGAAAAAGACAATGTTCTATTAAATCGTTTATTATGAACAGTCATATTGTGGTGGGTGTCGGCAACATTTACGCCAGCGAAGCTTTATTCAGAGCAGGCATAAATCCCAAACGAAAAGCGGGTAACATCTCGCTTAAACGCCTGCAAAAACTTGTAGAAGCAATAAAAATAACATTAGAGTCCGCTATTGAAGAAGGTGGCACAACGTTACGTGATTTTATCGGTAGTGACGGGCAACCGGGCTATTTTGCACAAAAACTTCTGGTTTATGGCAAAACCGGAGAAGCTTGTTCCATCTGCGGCGAAACCATAAAATGCATTACTCAACAGGCACGCTCTACTTTTTATTGCACACAGTGCCAAAAATAAAAAATCAGATCGTTAACTTCTACACATAGGACAAACCAGCATGACATCCATCGGAACCCCCTTGTCCCCCACCGCAACAAAAGTATTATT
>CAZALW010000407.1:0-2690 GCA_964485705.1 uncultured Thiotrichaceae bacterium | reverse complement strand
CCATAAAGGTTTCACAAATAAAATCAATTTCACCATTACGCCAGCGCTCATAATCGCTGTAACGTAAACGCCGCTGCCGCAATAACAGCTCAAGCGGGCTGTAATAACCTAAATCAGAGATGATTTCATCAATGACATAATTAACAGATTTTATGTTATATGACATATTTATTAAGGGCATCTCTATTAATTTTGTTTAAGCAGATTTGTGCTTGAGAGATTCAAGAACAAGGCGAAGATCGCAGCACACGTGGAACATTTTTGTACATAAAGATTTTCAACGAAGTTATTGGATTTCTCAAGTGCGAAGATGCCAATCATGAATGAATAGAGATGCCCTTAAGCTACTGGTTGCAAAAGAAGCATCGGTATAACTCGTTCAAGAGTCGAATATCCACCATGCTGATATGACCTGGCATCTCCTGAAATTCTAAAACCGTGGTCAGCAGAAATCATCAGTGGCTGATTTATTTTACTTTTTATGGCAATAGTCAATTCAGTAACAATGATTTTTTGTAAATCGATAAAGTCTAAAAAACGCTGATGAATTTACTCATCAACAGAATTTTTTTGGGAGGGAGTACAGATAAGCCTGGTTCAAAAAATTTTTATCCAACCCGACTTAAACTCACCAGCTTATACTGCTCATTAAATTCAATTTCAAACCTGCCCTGTATTCCTGAGTGAGTGACAAATTTCTGTAATTCTGATGCTGGAAAATTTAAAGTGCGACCATTGTCTGCTTGCACATTAACAACAATGCCACTATTTTTATAATAAGACATATATTGTTGAGGTGAAATATCCAGATAAAAGCGTAGCTTTTGCATATTTTTAACTACTCATCAACCCAAACCGTGACCGATTAACCATCTACAAGTAACATGATTTTGCTTTGTTACTTAGAAACCAACGATTCAAAAACCATGCGAATCTCACCATACGAAAAATCGTCACCAAGATATTCTTTCACTATACCCAGACTTTTCCTGCCTTTTTCATCAAATGCTTTTTCTATAGTGGCAGTTTTTTCCTGGTTAACGAAGTCATTAATATTTAACTCGCCCAGCTTAATATAATGCGCGATATGGACTTCAATTGTGCTGCTAACAAGCCCTCTTTGTTTGGCAATTTGTTTTATGCTTTTACCTTGTTGATAAAGATCATAGGTAATTTTTTTGGTATCTTTTTTGGTATCTGTTTTTATGATCCTTTCTTTTATAGAATCATCTTTGGCAGATGTAGTTTGCCAGGATTGAATCTGCTCAGGATCTATCTTACATGTATCACAGTACTGTAAAACCATCGCTATTAATTGTTTTCCATATTTTTCAACTGTCGATTCACCAAGCCCTTTGATTTTCAATAGCGCTGCAGGAGTACTGGCTAAGGTATCGGCAATCTGTAGCAGCACCTGTTGATGGATGATTCGATAATGCGCCACACCCTCCTCCTTTGCCTGTTCAACACGCCATACTTTTAGCATCTTCAACAGCTCCGGGTGTGCTACATCGGTAGCATTATTATCTATCGTTTTATAGCCCGATGCTGGTTTTTTAAGCTGTTTCTTTGAACTGGATTCAATTTCTGCAAGAGCGAGCGCATTTAGATAAGAACCCGTTGAAAAACCTTGCTGACAACTTTGCAAACAGGCTGTTTTTATCGCTAATGACTGTGTTAAAAAATTAACAGCCTGGTTCATTTGTTTTTTTAATTCTTTATTATCAGTATCAACGGTAAAAGAAGCTAACCAAGCAAGTAATCCGATTGATAGTTTTTGACTAAAATAGTGAGAAGCCTTTTTCACACGATCCTGCAATGCGGTATCATCCTCAGGCACCTTGTTATCGCTAAACAAAAATTGCAACTGACGAGTAAATTTATCACCAACTATTATAATTTCATCAAGTGTTTGCTTTTCTATATTATCCAGTTTTTCAATACCGGAAAACTGGGTGAGTTTTTGATTTTCCCGTAGGAGCTTGCCAAGTTTTTTTAAATTATAATGCAGTGTTTTATAATCAAAACACGCCAATAATAATTTTTGTTGATAGTATATTTTAGCGTTGTTCAATTGCTCCTGCGTTGGTGAATTCTGGCTGGCATCCTGCACAAATTGTGCTACGGTACGATCTATTTTTACTGAGCGCCGGGTAATAGGTGTGCTCAGCACCATGCCTTCAAAAGTTTTGCAGCGGCTTAATGCGACATAAACCTGCCCATGGGAGAAAGCCGCATTAGCATCAATAATGGCATGCTCAAAGGTTAAACCCTGACTTTTATGGATAGTAATTGCCCATGCCAGACGTAAAGGAAACTGACAAAAACTGCCCAGAACCTGTTCTGTTATTTCTTTGCTTTTTGCATCCAGTGTATATTTTATATTTTCCCAGCTCACCTTTTCTACCAGGATGTCACTTCCATCATTTGGACATTTTACCGTAATGCCCTGCTTATCAATTTGTGTAATTATTCCAATCTTGCCATTGAAATAACATTTTTCTGCTGAACTGTCATTACGCACAAACATAACCTGCGCACCTTGTTTCAGCATTAATTTTTCAGCTGTCGGGTAATTATATTCCGGATAATCACCTTCAATGCTCGCCTGAAAAACAAATGACTTTGAGTCCAGTTTCTGCAGATGTTTGTGGTTAATATTATCTGCACTACGATTATGCGTGGTTAAT
>CAZALW010000406.1:0-2706 GCA_964485705.1 uncultured Thiotrichaceae bacterium | reverse complement strand
GTGCGGAAAGGCGCGCCAGTAGGGAATTTATGCGGCAGTTTATTAATAATTTTGACGGTGGTATTGTACATGTCGCCATTTTTCTGTACATCCAGTGCCATAGAAATTGCTCTGCGTACCATGGCAGGGGAATGTCCACCCATCATTTTGTGGCTGGCGTGGCCATTTTTTCCAGTCATGGGCATGTGACAGGACTGGCATGTGGTGGAGGAGTCACTGGCAACAATCTCATCGCCGGTGGCACACAGTGGCACACCATGGAAATTCTTACGTTTGTCGTGGCAGCCCATGCACAGGTCATTTGTTTTGAATAATGTGGCATTGCCACCTTCCATAGGGAAAGGATGGAAGGTCTGTGTTATCGCTGTCGGGTTCTCTGGAGTGGGTGTTGTGCCATAATTTTTGCCAGAAGGTGCCTGTAGACTGGTGGTCGAAACTTCATAAGCATCGATGCCTAATCGGAGTTTACCATCGGCTTTTTCCACGCCTTTAAAATGAGTGATGGTGTGGCAGTAAATGCAGTTTACGCCTTCATTAAATGCAGGTTTTGCATCCAGTTTGGTCTTTTTCTGCATAGCTGCATTGGGTGCGTGGCATTTCAGGCAAACCGGATACTTTCCATTTTTCATGGTTACGCCTTCTTTTGTCGGGTCGCCAACGACATTGCGGTAAAAAGCACCGTGGATGGGGTCTTTTAAGGCGGTGGAATTAGCGTGCATGGAGCCTTTCCATTCATCATAAATTTCCTGGTGGCAGGAGGCGCAGAGTTCGGCTGGGACTTCATGTGGACCGGTTGGTATCGGCACATTAACGATGTCTTTGGCGGCACCTGCTGTCAGTGGGGACAGGAGTAAAAAGCTAAACAAGATAAATAGAATGCGAATCATTTTTATATCCATTTTTTGTCATTTTATATATGCAATTTGGATAGCACTTTACAGGTTTGTAGCCAAATCACAAATAGTGAACAGTAATATTAAAATACATAAATATTCTGTTGTACTTACATTGCAATGGTTGCAGTGGTTGTGATGTTTGGGTTGATTTTTTTGTTAAAGTCAGCATTTTGTAGTGAATTATTAAGTTACAATATGAAGTAGTTTCTCAATAACCCGTGGCACAAAGGCGGGACTAAAGTCCCACTTCCGGTTAAGGTGTTTTTGGAAGTGGGACTTTAGTCCCGCAAAGCCAGCAAATTTAAGGTTCAGTTTGACTTGCCACGGGTTATTGAGAAGCTACCAATATGAAGCAATAAGCTATTGATATTAAGTTGTCGTTAACTGATGAATGCTGTTATAAATTGTCGTAAAACCAGAAATATATACGGTTTTTCTGGGCGCTCTGCGTTGCTTCTAGCAAGTGTGCTCGTCTGCAAATTAATATCATCATGATACTATTGTATTTTCCTGGAATGACAGAGTGAGCTGGCTCAATAGCAGTTGGCTGTTACTGGATCTTGCTATCATCGCTGTGCTGATTCCTGTTGTGATTTTGCAACGGCGCGAATCGGGCGCGACACTGGCATGGATTCTGGTTATTGTGCTGATTCCTTTTCTGGGCCTGCTGGCTTTCTGGGTGTTTGGCACCACGCGTCTGTACATTCGTCGCCGTAAGCGTAGCAGGATTGAGGCACGACTTGCACCAGCATTGCAAAAGTTACACTTACCATTGTCAACTCGGTTACTGGTAGCTGATCTTCCGCCATCGTTACTGCAGCTCGCTGAGAAACTGGATGCAGTCGGGCCATATCACGGTAATGAAGTGGCATTGTTACGACAGGGATCGGCAGCATTTGATGCTCTTGAAGCCGCCATCGACCAATCCGTTCACCACATACACATGGTTTATTACATCTGGGAAGCGGATGCGACTGGCATGCGACTGCGTGATGCCTTAACACGAGCCTGCGATCGTGGTGTCGAAGTACGATTGTTGCTGGATGATGTCGGTTCGCGTAGCGCCCGAGCGGATTTTTTTCAAAACCTGCTGGCAGCGGGCGGTTTGGTCAAACGTTTTCTGCCGGTCAATCCATTGAGTCGTCAACTGTCATTGAACAACCGTAACCATCGTAAGATCGCGGTGATGGACGGTGAGGTCGGTTTTACCGGTGGCATGAATGTGGGTGATGTGTATGCCGGACTGGGCGAACCCTGGCGGGATTTACATGCACGTATCTGTGGGCCGGTTGTGCATTCGTTACAGGAAGTTTTCTGCCAGGACTGGTATCACGCTAGTGCTGAAGATTTGGTTAGCACAGCTTATTTTCCTCCGATTAAAGGCAGTGGCAAGGTCTGTGCGCAACTGCTGGCAAGTGGCCCGGCTGACGAACGCTGGCGTAGCATTCATACCCTGTTATTCGCTGCCATCAATCTGGCGCAGCAGCGAGTATGGATTGAAACCCCATATTTTGTTCCAGATCCACCCATTCTAATTGCTTTGCAGACGGCTGCATTAAGGGGCGTGGATGTCCGTTTATTATTGCCGGGACGCTCGGATCATCCATTGGTACTGCATGCCGGCCGCTCTTTTCTTGATCAGTTACTGGCCGCCGGGGTACGAGTATTTGAGGTTCAGGATGCCATGCCGCATGCTAAGACGGTGACTATCGACAGTGTTTTTTCCACGCTGGGTTCTGCCAACATGGATCAGCGCAGTTTCCGCTTGAACTTTGAGGCTAATCTGTTTTTTTATGGCAAGGATATTGCC
>CAZALW010000405.1:0-2719 GCA_964485705.1 uncultured Thiotrichaceae bacterium | reverse complement strand
AACGTGGTTTTTGAAACCCGCGGACCACTAAACCGCAAGACCATTGCCGTTATAGAAGCGGGCACTACACCAGCAAGCTAGGTAACACCTAACTAATGCGGTTAAAAAAAGCCCCACATGGGGCTTTTTTTGTTGCATAAAACAAAGGTTTACCTGATTAGGTTATTTAGTATTTATCCTGCGTGGGAACGCATACCAGGCTCACCTCTACCTCCAGTATGCGTTACCACGCGTGAGCGTGGGAACGAGAAAAGGTTTAACTGATTAGTCTGTAGTCTTTTAGGGGGTGGTGTTATGTTATTTACTATTTACCTAAACACCTACAGACTAAACAACCTAAACTCGCCCCCAAACACCTACAGACTATCGACCTAAATAGTTATGTTATGCTGAACATTGTGGTCAATCAGGAAAGCTTGTGCGAAATTCATATAACCCTCAACAACAGAGAACAAAAAGATGCGTTTTGTCGACGAAGCAACCATAAATGTCATAGCAGGTGATGGCGGTACCGGCGTGGTCAGTTTTCGTCGTGAAAAATTTATCCAGTTCGGCGGCCCGGACGGTGGTGACGGTGGTGACGGCGGTAGCGTTTACCTTGTCGGCGACCACGATATAAACACCCTTGCCGATTTCCGCCACGTTCGTACCTACACAGCTGAGTCAGGCATACGCGGAGGCAGTCGTCAGATGACAGGAAAAGGCGGTGATGAGCTGCATATTCCCGTGCCCATCGGCACCCTGATTTATGATGATGATATAAACGAGCTTATCGGCGACATCACCCGCCACGATCAAAAAATAAAAGTTGCACAGGGCGGTTTTCACGGTCTTGGCAACACCCGCTTTAAAAGCTCCATTAATCAGGCACCCAGACGATGCTCGCCCGGCACGCCTGGCGAACGCCGCAGCTTACGCCTTGAACTAAAAGTCCTTGCTGATGTTGGCTTACTGGGGCTACCCAATGCCGGAAAATCAACATTTATTCGCTCAGTATCCGCTGCTCGCCCAAAAGTAGCCAACTATCCATTCACCACATTATTTCCTAATTTAGGTGTGGTGCGCGTTGGCATGAACCAGAGTTTTGTTATTGCCGACATTCCCGGCATTATTGAAGGCGCATCAGAAGGTGCCGGCCTGGGCATACAATTTTTAAAACATCTATCTCGCACGCAACTATTACTACACATCATTGATTTGGCACCCTTTGACGGCAGCGACCCTGTAGATGAAGCCTTCACCATTATTAATGAACTGGATAACTACAGCCGCGAACTAGCAGAAAAACCTCGCTGGCTGGTGCTTAACAAATCTGATCTGGTGGATGAAACTGAATTAAAAACCAGACAGGAAGAGATTGTAAAACAACTGGACTGGCAAGGACCGGTATATACCATTTCCGCTATCAGCCAAAAGGGCACAGATAATCTTGTTTTTGACATAATGCAACAACTTGAAACTGACCGCGAGCAAGCTCAGGAGCTTAGCAGCGAGTACCTGTTGGACACCGACTCCGATCAGGACGCAGCAGTGGCACATGGATGTGGCGTTTACGAACCAAAGGATGGAAAAGATGAACCACAGGAAAACGAGAAAAAATAATGACAGCGAGCAAGGCTAACACACGCAGTGTCGTTGCAAATTCTTCTCGCTGGGTGATAAAAATTGGCAGCTCGCTGATTACAGAAAATGGTCAAGGCTTAAACCACCAGGCTATTTCCTCATGGGCGACACAAATCGCAAAACTGCGCGAGTCAGGTAAGGAAATCTTACTGGTCTCTTCCGGTGCGGTGGCCGAAGGCATGGCACGCATAGGCTGGAAACAACGACCTCACGCTCTGCACGAATTGCAGGCAGCAGCAGCATTAGGCCAAATGGGCTTAATTCAGCATTTTGAAAGCTGCTTTAAAAAACACGATATACACAGCGCACAGATATTGCTAACTCATGAAGACCTGAGCAACCGTCAACGCTATCTCAACGCCCGCAGTACGCTTAAAACCTTATTAAAACTGGGAGCTATTCCCATCATCAATGAAAACGACACAGTCGCTACCGATGAAATCCGTTTTGGTGATAACGACACACTTGGCGCACTGGTCTGCAACCTGGTCGAAGCCGACACACTGGTACTGCTGACCGATCAGCAGGGCTTATTTAATAAAGACCCTCGTTATAACGAAAACGCCGAATTAATTACTGAATCTAATGCCTGCAACCATGATTTATTAGCCATGGCGGGCGAAAGCGGTGTCTTAGGCCAGGGCGGTATGCGGACAAAAATCACCGCTGCACAGCGTGCCGCACGTTCTGGCGCGAACACCATTATTGCTTCCGGCTCGGTGCCAAACATTCTGCAAAAAATTGCCCGGGGTGAAACCGTTGGCACTTTACTAACCGCTGACAACGCACCCATGTCTGCACGCAAGCAATGGCTAGCCAATCAACTGAAAATTTCAGGCAAACTCACTCTTGATGCCGGAGCCAGTCATGCCATTATGCAATCAGGATTTAGCTTGCTGGCGGTTGGTGTCAATAAAGTTGAAGGTGACTTTCAACGCGGTGCAGTGGTTTCCTGCATCAGCAGTGAGGGCACAGAAATTGCACGTGGACTGGTTAATTATGATGCTAAAGAAAGCCGCCGCATTAAAGGCGAAGCCAGTGAGAAGTTTGAAAGCATCCTTGGTTATGTTGATGAGGCAGAGTTAATTCATCGGGA
>CAZALW010000404.1:0-2735 GCA_964485705.1 uncultured Thiotrichaceae bacterium | reverse complement strand
ATTTAAAATATTTTATTTGCGCTTTTTTCGCGTCTTTTGCGTGTTTCGCGGACTATGTTTTTCAGCTTTTCCAACGTCCGCTATGTGTCGAAATCAGACACTCATGTTAGACACTGCCCGTCAGATGAAACGCAGACTTACACAGCTAATGGTTACTTATCCCAGGTCTTAAAACGTTTTTTACAATATTTTAACAAATCAAAATAATCTTCAAAATATAATTCAAAACCGTCTTCTGACGGTGCATCGTACTCACAGTAATCATTAGTGTGTTCACGGCAGATATCAGGACGCTGCTGATAAATACCACAGCCGCCATTTACCTGTAAATGCTGACAATGTCCGTCCACCAATAAAGTCCAGCCATCATCATCTTTGTATATTTTTACGTTATTGTGAGACACCTGCCATAACAGTTGACGAAAGTCCACTTTAGAACGCGGGGTATCAATATGCTGAGTGACATAGGTACAACAAATTGAACCGGTGCAAAAGGAACACTTATTTTCACTGGTTACTTTTATACCATTTATTTTAGTCATGAGAGTATTTTGCTCATCATAGAGGCTTCTTAAATTAATCCGATTTGATTGAGCGAGCCGGCATGCTTTAATAGATATTCACCACTAGCCTGTTTTTTAGCAAAGAAACCAAGACTTTGTTTAATGTTATCACTGGCAGAAACGGTCGGTAAAAGCTTGATGTTGATGGCGTAGTTTGCTTCTGCTACCAATTCTGCCACACCTGTTATTTTAATATCACCACCCTGGTTTTTTATATCTGCCTGAAGAAGTTGTTGAGCAGATTCAAGCAAAGTGATTGTTACATTACCCAGAGAGGCCGTTTCAGCAACAGTGATTTCGGCATCGCTCCAGTTTATGACACCACTAGCTAATGGTAGCTCGCCCTGTTTCCACTGTGCCTGGTCAATATCAATGCTTATTAAACCGGATAATTGTGCCATGGGTATATTCGCCAGTTGAGCAATTTGCTGCGCGGATATTTTTGCTTTCAGGTCATTGATAAAAACCCTGCCAGAAAATGAACTGCCAAGTTCAGCACTTATATCGTTTTCCAGAAACTGGCTATTTATATTCATCGCCACTTTCCCCGTCATCAGCTTCCAAAGAGAAAAAGTCCAGCGGGTATTTTTAAATTCAATATTATTGTTTATGGTTATATTATAAGCCTTGCCATTCCAGAGTGAGCCGCTAACGCCCTTTATGGTGACGATACCGCTGTCATTGACAGGTGAGGAAATAAGGCTGGCAGGTATGGTTGCTATTAACAGTATAAGATAGGCTGCAACAGCAACGAAAATATATGTTCTTTTTTTCATAATTAAGAAGATTAGAGTCGTTCAAGTGTTAAACGTGCATTGGCTCGCCCGGGTTTGCCTGCGCGTTCAATATTTGCACTCACCACCTGTATACCATTATGTGTTGCCAGCGTGTTTAACCAGACAAGAATTTGATTAAAAGCAGCATCGTTTAAGGTCACTCTGGCACTATCTTTACCGGAAGATTCTATTTTATTTAAGTATGGTTTTAAGCCGGCATTGTTGATGGCTTGTTCAATAAGTAATGTGGCTGGCTTGCTCTGATCGCGAACAGTACTGCGACTGCCTGCTACACGCAACGTTTTAACTTCAGCCGCCGCCTGCTGCATCCATAGCAGAATTTCTTGTTGTGACTGCTGTTTTTGTTGCTCTGCTTTTAAGCCAACATGTACCGGCTCCCATATAACAAGATAAAACAGGGTAATAAAAATGAGCAGACCGGTTGCTGATACCATCCATTGTTCTTTAGTTGGCAGTGAGTTAAACCAGTGTTTGATTTGATGATATTGCTGCTGCATTAGCCACGTCCTGCTATGCGCGCTTGTATGCGTAGATTACCTTTCACTTTATCTTTTTCTGAGGAAGACGAAATGATTTCAGACTGTATTTTGTCATTATTATTAAGGTTTTTGTTTAAATTTTCAATAGACTGAAGGTTGTTACTTTCCAGGCTGATGCTCATCCGGTTATTTCTGAAGGTTAAGGATTGCAATGTGATATTTTTTGTATCTGTCTTTAATGTACCAAAGGACTCTGCCAGTAAAAAAATTAAACCGTTGTTACTGTTGCCACTGCCAGTTTTTAACTCTTTTAGTTTTTGCTCCATTTGCACACGGGGATTGATTATTCTCCGACTTTTTGGGAACGCCTGTTTATATATTTTTTCTATTTCTGCTTTAGCGATATTGTTTGCACTTTTTATTTGTACATACTGGAAATTGCTTAACGCTAAACTTAACACCAGCCAAATGGCTGCCAGTGATGCAGCCAGTCGCCAGTGCTGCCCAAAAACCGATGATTTTCGTTTATTTTTAAATTCGTTCTGTAATAAATTTAGCACCAGTGCCTGTTTGTAATGACCACAAAAAACAACCAGTGGGTGCTTGTTGTAAACAATGTTTATTTTTTCGCCCTGGTAGTCTTCCCAGTAGTCTTCCAGCTGTAATTGATCAAAAGCAGTGGTATTTTCCTGTTCAGTAAATAACAGGATTTTTTCGGGTAACTTGTATTCCGCCGCACCTTGTTTTTCATCCTGAAGTTTGCTGTCAATGATATACGGCAGTACGTTGTGCGAAAGCACCATGCCGTTTAGTGTGTCTGTCTGCAAGTAAGAACTGCCCAGGTAGTTAAGACAAACCCATTGCTGTGCATTAGCAGCAAGGCATAAAACGTCGGG
>CAZALW010000403.1:0-2736 GCA_964485705.1 uncultured Thiotrichaceae bacterium | reverse complement strand
TTTCGCGTCTTTTGCGTGTTTCGCGGACTAATGCTTTTAATTTTTAACGTCCGCTTATGACCGTTAGCAGTCATTTGCTCAATAAGCATATCTGACCCAGTTTATTAATTGACAACCTGGCTAAAGAAAATACATGATCCTGCGTTATATTAAAAAGCTACTTATTATAGCCTTACTGATAACAGTAGGCATAACGCTGGAAGTGACTGGTTTGCTCGATACTAAAACAATACTTGCTGTTGCCAGAGAATACTCTCAGCACTGGTGGCTGGTTCTGGTATTGATCCTTCTGCAAGCTGTACTGTTTACCTTTGCGCTGGCAGGTTCATTGTTTCTCTGGGTTGCTGCACCACTTTATCCGCCGCCAATGGCTACCTTTATTCTTGCGGCTGGTGGCACTCTTGGCGGCATATCTGCATACTTTTTTTCAAGGCGTCTTGCCGATGACTGGGTGCTAAGAATCGAAAAATCACACACCTACAGGCTACTGCATAAACATGATAATTTTTTTACTTTATTTGCCTTGCGAGTATTCCCTGCCTTTCCGCATGCTCTGGTAAATTATAGTTCTGGCATCTTAAACGTTAAACTTAGCCATTTCATCGCAGCGGCAATATTAGGTATTTCCATCAAGTCTTACATATATTCAGATGTTATTTATAACGCGACAACATCTGCATCATTTGATGATCTGTTAGAACTATCTACCTACGGACCCTTGATCTTATTATCAGCCATTACCATCCTGGGAGTAGTCATTAATTTCAAACTGTCACGCAAACATACAAACGAAACAGATGAAAATATCCGTTGAACCTACGGTGAGTGATTATTTACAAATAAAGTATTCCCCTATACTCACCCACAAGGCATATTGCATCCGCCAGCTTAAAGCTCATAATCACCTGTCCGCACAATCTTTAATGGATTAACACCAATCATGAATAATCTGCCGCCTGCTCACACTGCTATACGAAAAACCAAAATCATCGCTACCATTGGCCCAGCCTGTGAAACACCGGAAATGCTTAAAGCAATGATCGAAGCAGGCATGAATGTCGCACGCTTGAATCTCTCACATGGCAGTCATGAAAAACACAGCCAGCAAATTTTAACCCTACGTGCTGCTGCCCATGAGCTGGGAAGAAATATTGCCATTATGATTGATACCCGTGGCATTGAAATTCGCACCGGCCAAATTGATGGCGACTCGGTCACACTAATACCTGATGAGCATTTTTGCCTGCATACCGAGGACAAACTCGGTGATATATCAGGTGTCTCGATTACCTATCAGAAACTGTATGAAGAAGTACGAAGAGGAATTCCAATTCTGCTTGATGACGGCGCCATTGAGCTAGAGGTTGAAAATATAAGCGATGGCGTAATCAACTGCCGTATCATCCACGGTGGACAACTGGGCAATTGCAAAAGCGTTAATCTGCCTGACACACAACTGGCAATGAGTGCCGTCAGCCCGGAAAACCGGGATGATGTCGTCAAGGAACTAAGCTTTGCCGCTGAAAATGATGTTGACTATATCGCCGCCTCATTCGTGCAGAGTGCCGATGATATCTACAAGATGCGTGAGATCCTTGTCGAAAAGCAGGCATTGATTCCCATCATTGCAAAAATCGAAAACAAAGCCGGCGTTGCAAACATGGAAGAGATCGTCGATGCCGCAGACGGCGTTATGGTGGCACGCGGTGACCTGGGTGTGGAGCTGCCACTGGCCGATGTGCCGACCACACAAAAACTCATCATCCGCACCACCGTCAGCAACGGCAAACCGGTGATAACCGCCACTCAGATGCTGGCTTCGATGGAACACAACCCGAAACCAACCCGGGCAGAAGCCAGTGATGTTGCCAATGCCATTCTTGATGGCACATCGGCGGTCATGCTATCGGGTGAAACTGCCGTCGGAAAATATCCTGTGGAAGCGGTAACCACGCTGGCAACCATCGCATTACGTGCTGAGGCATCACTAAACGAATACGGTTATTTACAGAAAATCAAACCCAGCCCCGCTAATGTGGTCACACAGGCAATCGGGCAGGCAGCAGTCAGTATGGCTGAAAACCTGAAAGCAGCAGCCATCATCAGTCTGACCGAGTCCGGTTTTACCTCACGCCTGATATCAAAGTACCGTCCAAACTGCCCGATTCTGGCCGTTACATCCTCTAAAAGAGTAGTGCGAAAATTGTCGATGAACTGGGGCGTAATGCCCGTGTTCTACCAGGGCGCACCCGAAGATGAAGACCGCATTGAATTCGCCATCACCGAGATCAAACAGATGGTTAATGCAGACAGTGGCGACATCCTGATAATAACCGCCGGGCATGAACAGCGTTCTGGCGGCACTGACCTGATACATATTATCACGCTGTAGAATCAGACTGGTTGAAGCCCCTTCACTGCCAATTACCTCTACAAATGAAATTGTAAATAACCGGCTGGATTGGCTAATGAATACTCCACCGGCTCAAAGCCGGTGGTTTCAGGTTACGGCTAAAAGCTAGTCATTTCGCCTAAAGGCACTATAGCGCACTAGATTCATCATTACTCGTCACGTCATTCCCGCATGTTTCTAGCGGGAATCTAGCTACATGATGGATCCCCGCTAGAAACATGCGGGAATGACGGAGCGTAACACATGCAAGTTACGGGATTAATTATGCTTCCACTTAACCCTGGCCGCCTAAAGGCGTGGGATTTACGGATCCCCTATCGGGG
>CAZALW010000402.1:0-2744 GCA_964485705.1 uncultured Thiotrichaceae bacterium | reverse complement strand
ATTGAAACAAACCCACCAACAGAGTTAAAAACAGAACTAAAGGGATATACTGAGCCAGGAATTCTTCTGAGCCTACGATTAAGTTAGGGTCAATAAGAGGTATTACCATGGTTGCTGTCATTACTGAGACAACCGCAACAGGACCGGTACCCAACTGACGGGAAGAGCCCCAGAGTGCAGCAATAAAAACCGGAACAAAAGCGATGTACAGACCATAAACTGGCGGCAGACCGGCAAGTGTGGCATAAGCCATCGATTGTGGAATTAATACCAACGCTACTGTTAAACCCGCCAACATATCAGCACGTAATACATTAGGGTCTTTCAGCTCACCAACCCAGTTTAAAAAGGGGAAAATTTTATTCAGCATGCGCCACTCTCATTGATCATAACGTTTATTTTAAGACACAACTGCCCGAGTATCACAAACCACGATGAGTTCAGGGCAACTTATACAGCAAAAAATGAAGTGCGAATTATACACGGATTGCTGTTTTTATCAATGAATACAACATTTTTCGGGATAGAGAAGCACTAGTTAATTACATGCATATGTATCTAATGATACAACTCAGTTAAGGGCATCTCTATTAATTCTGTTTGAGCAGATTTGTGCTTGAGAAATTCAAGAACATCTAAAATCTTAGCTTGAGTGTGCTGTTTGTAAGATTTTCAACGAAGTTATTGGATTTCTCAAGCGCGAAGATGCCAATCATGAGAAGTGGTGCATGGATGCACCGTTAACGCACCTAAGGATGGAATTAATAGAGATGCCCTTAATTAAAAATTGGACCTAAAGGGCGTACAGATTCATGCTCCATGATGATATCGGTTTCATTCATATCACCAGTAATATCTATATTGATTGATTTCACTCCTGGCATAGTATGTAAAATATAAGCCGCCATCATCATCAGTAGTTTTTCATTATCGGTATCAATGGCAGTGAGTATTTTGTCAGCGGCAATCTGACAACGCTGCTCTGCATCCGGCTGCTCAACCCAGTCACGGCTCATTTGCCAACCTTTGTCCATATCCGCATCCAGCTTTTTGAAAAAATCTCTGGCTTCAACAAGTAGATTATCAGGCACTACAAATGCGTTGGTGCGTCCGTCAACAATGATATTTAGTTTCATAAGCGGGTCTCAATAGTAAACTCTGTTAAAATTCAGCACTAATTATACTTGAACCTACTACATAAAATTATGCTTGTTACTATTCCTGAAGTACTAAATAAAGAAGACATCCGTGTTATACAAGATTTAATGGCTAGCGCTAACTTTCATGAAGGCACTATTTCTGCCGGCAGCGAAGCCAAACGGGTAAAAAATAATCACGAAATGTTTATTTCCGATGTAGAAATGCAGCGCTTAAATAATCTGTTAATGGGTAAACTAATACAAAACTCAACTTATATTGCCACCGCATTTGCGGCAAAAATTGCCGCACCCTATTATGCGAAATATACAGAAGGTATGCACTACGGCAAACATATTGATGACCCGGTAATGGGGCCTGCAAATCAACGTTATCGCTCGGACATTTCCATCACTATTTTTCTAAATGAGCCGGATGCTTATGACGGTGGTGAATTAATTATCAGCACCGCCTTTGGTGAGCAAAAAGTCAAACTCAAAGCTGGAGATGCTGTACTGTACCCTTCATCAAGTACCCATCAGGTTGCAAAAGTGACTCGCGGTGAGCGTCTGGTTGCGGTCACCTGGTTACAAAGCACGATTCGCGACCCGGCTAAACGAGAAATTTTATACAACCTGAGCCAGGCACGAGAAAGTTTAATACAAACCTCACCCGACTCTAAAGAGCTTGAACAGCTCAGTAATGGTTACGTTAATCTGTTGCGAATGTGGTCGGATATTTAGTGCAAAACAGGCGCAATCAATATTAATCTAAAACATTAAGTTTATAACTCAAGACTATGTTATTCATAATAAAATATTGATTTTAATATGAATGCGCCGTGTTTCTTGTTAAGGCGCTATTTATTTGAGCGCAAATTACTAATGGTCAATAAGTTTGCTGATGGCTTGCGAACATCTGGCTTTTTTCTAGGAGCCTGTCCGAGAATAGAAATCGTAGCGAGGGGAAGCTGATTTGAGTCAGATTTTTTCATTATTTGAGGCGAATATAGGTATATTTAACGAAAATAATGGAAGAATCTGGACAAACTCAGCTTTTCCGCAGTAGGTTCTCTATTCTCGGACAAGCTCCTAGCTCTTTAAATGAGTGACCAAGGTGCAGACAATAACCCAGCCACTTATATAAAAAACGATTTAGCTTCCATTTTATTTTTATCGCTTTCTCAGGGATATGATCAAACCGCTGTTGCCCGTGACGAAGATGACCCGTTAATACTTCGACCTGATGAGCGTCATGGTATACGCGAATCGTTAACGCCGGTTCTTCCAAACCACGCTCGCCCTCGTCGAAAAAATAGGTTAACCATAGTGTGGTAGTGAACTTTGTACGCTCAAGAATACTCACATGCAAACTTAAACATCCCGGCACACGCGACACTGCTCTGTCAGGCAGTATTGACAAAGAAGGAATCAAACGGCGAAAACGCAGATAGTTGTTTTCATATAAATCCATCAGGCTAACAAAGCCACGCAGGTCAACATCTTCGCAGCCGTAACCGGCAACCGTTGTTTGTTTGGAACTTATTATCATCTTTTAATTATAGTGGATTCATCTACAAAGTATTTAACACAAAAAATAAAACCTAA
>CAZALW010000401.1:0-2750 GCA_964485705.1 uncultured Thiotrichaceae bacterium | reverse complement strand
TCAGTAAGGATGCAGGTTATTGATTTTTCAGGCTTCTGCAACATGGATGTTGCAGTAGAGCGTACATGGACGTATTTACAGCGTCCTGAAAAATCAATAACCTGCATCCTTTTCTCAAATTACGCTGAGTAGTTACAAAAAACATTAGCCAGTATTGTCGCATCAGGTCAAACGACAGGCTTAAATCGGCAATACATACACCTCCATATTTACCATACTGTTATGTACTAACAGAAAATGGAGGGCAATAATGACTAACTATAATAATCTAAACAACACTGCCACAGAATCTCGTTTAACCACAAAGCAAGCTGATTTGAGGCGCAAACACCGATGGAAAAGGCGGTTAAAAACACGCGCCACAATCATAAAAAAACAGCTACAGATAGAAAACCATTTTCACCAGGCCATACAGGAGATGCAAACTACTACAGACCAGTATCGCCGTTCATATTTGCACTGGATTTTGCAACAAATGTTCAGCTTGTTTGATTATGAAAGTGGTCTACATGCCATTAACGATAAAGCTACTTATCAATCATGGCTGTCTATCAATAAACAAAACCACTAAGTTAAAGCTTTTGCCGTTATTGCTTAACTTATTGACATTGGCGTATGCCTAATACTTACCAACCACGCCAGGACTAACCCCAGTCGTTTCTTTAAAACGCTTTTTGGCTTGACTAGTATATACTGGTCAAGCCAAAAAAAATTTGTCACCAACACTACAAGAACTAAACATAGTAATATCTATAGAGACCTTTGCACGAAACGTAGTTTGGCTTATTGTCATATCGAATTTATCCTGTTCATGCAAAAAGTCTCCTATAAAAAATAAAAGAGCGCATTTATATGACAACCAGGGACATGACCGCAAAACTGAATTCTGATAAATACGCCAGGGGAACCGGTGCACTTCGCTCCCGCCGGCCAATTTATATGGATTACTTGCCCCCCTGTAATGATGCCTGCCCTGCGGGTGAAAACATTCAGGCATGGCTGGATCAGGCACAGGCTGGAGAATACCACGCCGCCTGGCAAACACTGATTGAAAACAACCCTTTTCCCGCCATTCACGGTCGCGTCTGTTATCACCCATGTGAAACCGCATGCAACCGCACGCAAACAGATAAAGAAGTCAGCATTCATGCGGTGGAAAGATTCCTTGGGGATATGGCCATGGAACAGGGCTGGCAACCCGATTTCACACCTACAACCAGTGGCAAACGCATACTGGTTGTAGGTGGCGGCCCCAGCGGACTTTCGGCGGCCTACCATTTAATTCGACTGGGTCATGAAGTTGAAATTTACGAAGCAGGCCCGGTTATGGGTGGCATGATTCATTTTGGCATACCTGCCTACCGTATGCCGCGTGCAGAGCTTAAACAGGAAATTCAACGGGTTGAAGATATTGGCGCTAAATTTCATCTCAACCGCCGGGTTGACGATATTAAAACTGAAATAACGACCGGTAATTTTGATGCTGCATTTATTGCGGTAGGTGCACATATTTCCAGAAAAATTGATATTCCTGCACGTGAAGCAAAAGGCCTGATGGATGCAGTCAGCTTTTTGAAAAGTGTCGAGAACGGTGAGGATATACAGCTAGGTCGTCGCGTCGCTATTTATGGTGGTGGTAATACAGCCATGGATGCAGCACGTGTTGCTAAACGCATGGGCGTAGATGAAGCCATGATCATCTATCGCCGAGACCGTGAAAACATGGCGGCTCATGATTTTGAAGCCGCAGAAGCGCTGGAAGAAGGCGTAAAAATTAACTGGCTTCGCACCATTAAAGAAATAGACGGCAGCACCATCGAAGTTGAAATAATGAAACTAGGTGAAGATGGTCGCCCATGTCCCACAGGTAAATTTGAAAAACTGGAAGCAGACTCACTGATTATGGCCGTGGGCCAGGATACGGACACCGGCTTTCTGGATCAGATTGATGGCATTGAATTTAAACCCGATGGTACGGTTATTGTGGGTGAAAATATGATGACCGGTGCCGAAGGCATCTTTGCCGGTGGCGACATGGTACCCAGCGACCGTTCTGTTACCATCGCTACCGGCCACGGCAAAAAAGCCGCACGTTACATTAACGCATGGCTGCGGAATGAAACTTACACACCTCTGCCAAAACACCCGATAGTTGACCACGAAAAACTGCAACTATGGTATCGCACCTATGCACCAATGACACAACAGGATCACCTGCCTCTGGCTGAGCGTATTGAAGGTTTTGATGAAATTCTGCACGGTTTCAGTGAAAAAGAAGCTAATTACGAAGCAAAACGCTGCCTTTCCTGTGGCAACTGTTTTGAGTGTGACGGCTGTTACGGCTCCTGCCCGGAAAATGCCATTATTAAATTAGGTCCGGGAAAAAAATACCGATATAACTATGAGCGCTGCACAGGCTGTGGCATTTGCCAGGAACAGTGTCCCTGCCACGCCATTGAAATGATTGCCGAATCCAGTGCCGCCAATGTCACTGGCCTGGCACCTGAAAATAAAGTTAGATCATAAGCGTGGATATTATTAACCTGACTGCGCTGTAACTACTTAGGTTGTTTAGTCTGTAAGTGTTTAGGGGGCATACCCAATGCCAGTAAGTTAACAGAAATGTAGCGTTTTTTACTGTCATCCCGAACGAATGTGAGGGATCTTAGCCCCCGTACAACAAGGTTTCTCCCTTCGGTCGAAATGACAAACTGCCCGTAATATTGCTTAACTTACTGGCATTGGGGGCA
>CAZALW010000400.1:0-2752 GCA_964485705.1 uncultured Thiotrichaceae bacterium | reverse complement strand
AAGGTAAAACCTTATATGTATTTATCTAAATTTCAATTAAGCACATTAAAAGAAACCCCGTCTGATGCCGAGATTATCAGTCATCAGTTAATGCTGCGAGCCGGACTGATTGGCAAACTGGCTTCTGGGCTTTATAGCTGGCTGCCGCTAGGTTTACGGGTGATGCGTAAAGTCGAAAAAATCGTTCGTGAAGAAATGGACAACAGTGGTGCACTGGAGCTGCTTATGCCCGCTGTGCAGCCCAGTGAGTTATGGCAGGAATCCGGTCGCTGGGAACAATATGGTGCTGAACTATTACGTTTAAAAGACCGTCATGGACGTGAATTTTGTTTTGGCCCGACGCATGAAGAAATTATTACCGACATAGCACGCAAACAACTGGCCAGCTACAAACAGTTACCAGTAACCTACTACCAGATTCAAACCAAGTTCCGCGATGAAGTACGTCCGCGTTTTGGTGTTATGCGTGCGCGTGAATTCATCATGAAAGATGCCTATTCATTTCACATCAGCCAGGATAGTTTACAGGCAAGCTATGATGTCATGTACCAGACTTACAGCCGTATTTTTACCCGTCTGGGTCTGGAGTTTCGTGCAGTTTTGGCCGACAGTGGCACTATTGGCGGCAATAGCTCACACGAATTTCACGTGCTTGCCGACTCCGGCGAAGATGCTATCGCTTTTTCCAGTGGCAGCGATTATGCTGCTAATGTAGAAAAAGCCGAAACCCTGCCACCGGCCACACCACGACCGCCAGCGACAACGAATATGAACCGTGTTGACACACCCGGCCAGCATAGTATTGAAGAAGTCAGCCAGTTTCTTGCTATCTCATCTGAGCAATGCCTTAAAACTTTACTGGTTGAAGGTGCTGAGAAAAATACCGTCGTAGCACTGGTCTTGCGTGGCGACCACGAACTAAATGAAATCAAAGCCGCTCATCTTGAAGACGTTGCCGAGCCTTTGAATTTTGCCAGTGATGAGCAAATCAAACAGGCTGTCGGTTGTTCGCCGGGGTCACTTGGACCGGTAAACTTAAAGATAAAAGTTTTTGCTGACCATGCCGCATTACACTGTGCTGATTTTGTTTGCGGTGCCAATGAAGATGGTAAACATTTTACCGGGGTAAACTGGGAACGTGACTGCGCCCTGCCCATCGCTGCGGATTTAAGAAACATTGTTGAAGGTGATGCCAGCCCTGACGGCAAAGGCACCTTGTCTATTGTACGCGGCATTGAAGTCGGTCATATTTTCCAGCTCGGCAAAAAATACGCCGATGCAATGAACGCCACCGTGCTGGATGAAAACGGTAAAGCCAGCACCATGACCATGGGTTGCTACGGTATCGGTATAACGCGCATTGTTGCTGCCGCCATTGAACAAAACCATGATGATAACGGCATAATCTGGCCGCACAGCCTGGCCCCGTTTGATGTCGCTATTGCACCTATTAACATGCAAAAATCCGAGCAGGTGAACAGCACAGCAATCAAACTGCATGATGAACTTACCGCTAAGGGACTGGATGTTCTGCTCTATGATGAAAAAGCCCGCTTAGGCGGCATGCTGGCAGACCTGGACTTAATTGGCATACCACATCGTATCGTCATTGGTGATCGTGGTCTAAAAGACAATAAAGTGGAATACAAAAAACGTGACGCAAAAGACAGTCAGGATATTGCTGTTGATGACATTGTTGGTTTTTTAACAAATGTTAGAAATGGAACGGCTGATTTCGACACTTAGCAGACATTAAAAACTAAACCCCCTCAATCCCCCTTTGAAAAAAGGGGGAGGTAAAAAGGCTTTAGTCCCTCCCTTTTTGAAAGGGAGGTTAGGAGGGTTTGTTTTTTCTGTGTGTCCGCTAATGACCGTTAGCAGTCATTCATTCTATGAGTAAGTCTGAACCATTATAATTTAAGCCATGGCAACACGTTTAAGCACATTACTATTTATACTCCTTATTAACATGCTCACTATCACACATGTGTGTGCAAACAACCAGTCTGTTGATCCAAAACTTCGTCAGTTACTCACCGAAGCCATCAACTCATCAACCAGTTTTGAAGACCGCTTTCATGCTGAGGTCTGGTTACTGGATATGTCTAACCGCCTAAAGCAATTTGTTAAAGATGAAAAAACACGTTTAGCTATACTTAAACAAGTTCATTACGAAGCGTCACGCGTCAAATTACAGCCAGAATTGATACTGGCGGTAATCGAAGTAGAAAGTCATTTCAATAGCTACGCAATCTCAACAGCTGGTGCTCAGGGCTTGATGCAGGTGATGCCATTCTGGTTAGATGAAATCGGTCGCCCCGGTGATAACCTGATAAACATGAAAACCAATCTACGCATGGGCAGTACCATACTAAAATATTATATGGACATGGAAAAGCATGACCTGCACAAAGCACTGGCAAGGTACAATGGCAGCCGTGGCTCAAGGGTATATAGCAATAAAGTACTCAAAGTCTTACAAAACAACTGGTTTAAATCATGACACCAAACTGGCGCAATGTTTTACCTGACCTCAAATCAGCTGACAAAATAACATGTCAGTTACTTGATTCATCAAAAATCATTACCTTAAAAGCAAACACTACGGTATTCCACCAGGGTGATGCCTGTAACAACTACCTGATTATTTTAAATGGCAAGGTAAAAGTTTTTACCCGTGCTGAGAATGGCAGGGAGATTTTACTGTATCGTTTGTTTCAGGGTGATTCTTGCGTAATAACCACATCCTGTC
>CAZALW010000399.1:0-2753 GCA_964485705.1 uncultured Thiotrichaceae bacterium | reverse complement strand
GCCGGGGCTCGATGTTTACTGTAAAATTTTTACCAGAAACCTGTTTGACCACATCAATAACCTGTTTTACTGAAAAACCTTTACCATTGCCAAGATTAAAACGTGCGCTTTTATCGTTTTTAATCATATTATCCAGTGCCAGTGAATGCGCCTGACACAAATCAACAATGTGAATGTAATCACGCACACAGGTGCCATCACCGGTTTCGTAATCATCACCAAATACTTTTATATCATCACGGCGACCCGATGCCGCTTGTAAAATAAGCGGTATTAAATGTGTTTCCGGGATATGTCGCTCACCCAATTCGCCGTCAGGGTCAGCGCCGGCAGCGTTAAAATAACGCAAACAGGTAGAGCGCAGCCCGTAGGCTTTGTCATAATCATCTAGTACCTGCTCAATCATTAATTTTGAATGGCCATATGGATTGATTGGTCGTTTTGGATGCTTCTCATCAATGGGGGTATATTCAGGCTCACCAAAAATAGCTGCTGTCGACGAGAAAATGAAATTTTTTACTTTATGACGCAGCATGGCATCAAGTAGAGTGTGAGTATTAATCACGTTATTAAAATAATACATGGATGGCTTGATAACGGACTCAGCAACCTGAATAAAGCCGGCGAAGTGCATAACAGCGTCAACATCATTCAATTTAAAAATGCTATCCAGTACCGTACTATCGCCTAAGTCACCTTCAATAAATTCACCGTATCTTACTGCGTCACGATAACCGTAACTTAAGTTGTCCAGCGTGATCACATCGTTACCGGCTAAGGACAGTTGTTTTACCATGTGCGAGCCGATATAACCGGCTCCACCGACGACAAGTATTTTCATCACTTAGTTTTCCAGGTACTGTGACCAGTTACGGCTATTATCACCGAATACAAAGAAAAAAGGATTGAGCAAGCTGTCTTTGGTATTGTATTTTAGCGGTGTCATGTCGGTTTTGGTTATATAACCACCTGCCTGTTCGACAATGCAGTGCGCGGCGGCGGTATCCCATTCTGAAGTCAGCCCAAGCCGAGGGTAAAGGTCTGCGCGACCTTCTGCAACCAGGCAGAATTTTAATGAACTGCCCATACTAAGTATTTCCATCTCACCACTGCTGTCAGCACCCAGTTTTTCCATATATTTCTGCATCATTTCTGAGCCGTGCGAACGGCTGCCTGCCACTGAAAGTCTGGAGCCATCTAGTTTTTTAGCGAGGATTTTTTCTGCCACGCCTTTTTTCTCAGCCTTATAACAGCCCCCTTTTTTCCAGGCAAAATAATCAACATCCAGTACCGGCACATTGATGACACCAATAATACTTTGGTGTTGGTGTATCAGTGCAATATTAACCGTGAATTCACCATTACGTTTCACAAATTCGCGGGTTCCGTCCAGCGGATCAACCAACCAGTAGGTCTGCCAGGCGGCACGTTCCTCAAAAGGCAGTTTTGCTGATTCTTCCGATAGAATAGGAATGTCCGGAGTCAATTCACTCAGACGTTTTAATATCAGATTGTGTGATGCTAAATCAGCATCAGTCAAAGGAGACTTGTCTTCTTTCTCCTCTACATTAAAACCTTCATTATAAATCGTCAGTATTGCTTCACCAGCATCGCGAGCGATGTTCACGCATTGATGGCAAAGCCGCTCTAAATTGTTTGCATCCAGATCCAGGGATTGGCTCATTGTTATATCCTTCTGTGGGTTACGCATTAATTGTGGCATTGTATAATAGTTGAATGACTATAAACACCGATAACAAAAAAAGCCTCAATATAATTCCGCTTTGGAAAGATATTGAAACCGTATTGTTAGATATGGATGGCACCTTACTGGACTTACACTTTGACAACCATTTCTGGTTACAGCACGTGCCGTTATGTTATGCAGAAGAACATGGCTTATCTACTGAAGAAGCGCATCAGCAGTTGATGGCTCGGTATGCCGCAGTGCGCGGTAGTCTTGACTGGTACTGTGTTGAATTCTGGACACGAGAACTATCGCTGGATATTAAGCAGTTAAAGTATGATACGGCTTCGATGATCTCTATTCGCCCTGATGTTATCGCCTTTCTTTCCTGGTTAAATAAAAATAACAAACGTGTTGTGCTGGTAACCAATGCACACCCGGTAAGTCTGGATTTAAAAATGCAGAAAACAAACCTGCATGTGCATTTTGACAATATTATCAATGCCCATGAAATAGGTCTGGCAAAAGAAAATGACGGTTTCTGGGAAAAGCTACAGGATGTTGAAATTTATAATAAGCATGCCACTATGTTAATTGATGATAATCTTGAGGTACTTGAATGCGCGAATAACTATGGCATTCAATATTGTTATGGCATCAAGCAACCGGATAGCCGCGGGAAAATAATGGAAAGTGAAAAATTTATTACCTTAAACGATTTTAAAGAAATTTTGCCGTTGTGAAAAAACGACTGCAAAAAAACACTCAGCCACTAATGTGTAGAGTTCGAGTTTAACCTGACAAAGCATGTCAGATATGTTCATAGAACTAATGACAGCTAACGGTCATAAGCGGACGTTTAAAAATTAAAAATATAGTCCGCGAAACACGCAAAAGACGCGAAAAAAGCAAAAACAATAATAGGGTAATTGGCTAGAAGAAAGCTATTTGCTTTCAGCAGTGTAGGGTGGGCACGTTTTTTTGCCCACGTGGAGATACATACACGATCAACGCGTGGGCAAAAAAACGTGCCCACCCTACAAAAACAGAATCAAAAATTTAAAAT
>CAZALW010000398.1:0-2764 GCA_964485705.1 uncultured Thiotrichaceae bacterium | reverse complement strand
CAACGCTTTATATAAATAAAATAGCCTTAATCCTAACCGGAGTTTATCTAATACCCTGACCAGTTTTATTGAGTAGTTCGTTTACTGCATGGGAAATATACATGATTTTAAACCTCGGCATACCTAAAGCATGAAACCAGGTGATCGTTTACCATGCCTACCGCTTGCATGTATGCATAACAAGTCGTTGGGCCAACAAACTTAAAACCTCTTTTTTTTAAATCTTTGCTCATGGACTCAGAAACATCTGTGCTTGTGGGAACGTCTGCTATTTGTTGCCACGAATTTTTTACTGGTTTGCCACCGACAAACGACCAAATATATGCATCAAAGCTGCCAAACTCTTGTTGAATAATTAAAAACTGTTTTGCATTTTCTATGGTGGCTTTAATTTTTTGTTTATGTCTTACAATTCCAGAATCCTGAAGTAATGATTGTATTTTTTTATCCGTGTATTTAGCAATTTTCTGTGCATCAAAATTATCAAAGGCATTCAGGTAGCCTGTTCTTTTTTTAAGAATGGTTGCCCAGCTTAATCCTGATTGCGCACTTTCTAGAATGAGAAACTCAAATAACAAGCGGTCATCGTGAACCGGAACACCCCACTCTTTATCATGGTGTTCAGTTTCCAGAGGATTTGAATTTGCCCACTCGCATCGTTTCATTGATGATTTTCTCCTACAGTAAAAGTTTTCTCTACTGATTATTTAGTTGTCTGTTTGCGGGAATGCTGACAGGCTGCTTTGCATTAATCTGTGCAATATCAACAAAACTTTTAATGCAATCATGGTTCTTTTCATTTGCCCGTGCTGCGGCAAATGATTTTAAGAGCTGAAAACCATGGTATGGAAATGGATAATTAAATATTTTTGAGTACGCAGTGTCGGGTCAGGCTAACTACGCTATGTTTTGCTTTGTAAGTGCCGCACCCTTGCCAGCAGCTGGCAGAGGTGCGGTACTATTCAGTGTGTTTCAGGTAAAGAAGAGGTTCCTTAGCTTTTAGCCTTGTACAACTCAACAAGTTTCTTCATTTTTTCGACACCGATAACCTGAACGATACGATTGCGGCAGGCCAGTTTTTGTTTGATGATGGCAGCGCGTGTACTAAGCAACATGTTGGTAATATCACGCAGTGTTTTGTCAGATGCACCAGCGAGTGCGGCATCATGCAGTTGTTTTTCCAGTTCGGTGAGGATTTGCAGCATCTCTTTCATTCGTGGCTGAGATTGCTTGCGCCATGCTTTCAGTGCATTTTTTTGTTCATCGTTGAGGTCGAGCGCCTCGGGCTGCATCATGACTACCATCATCAGGTTAGGCATGGGGTTGGCGTGTTTCAATGTTGCCATCATTTGCTCTTTTGAGGGCTGAGCTTGTGATAGTGTGGAAAAGAGTAGTGCCACGCCTGCCAGGGCGAAAATCAGTGTTTGTTTCATGAGTTTTTCCTCTAGGTTAAAAGACAGGGAGTATAAACAAGCTTTCTAATCAGAGTCAAATCAGGCTTGTTTTTGTTCTGTTCTGTTGAAAATGATATGATTCCAGATCCTAGAATTTAAAGACCTTTCGTGCAAAGGCATCAGAAGACATATTGTGAATCAATTCAATAGCCCACAGGGCGACTTTACCTTAAGCCGTTTTCCCTTAAGAGCAAAAGAACAGCTACGTGCCTGGGATGCGGCAGATGAATACCTTTTGCAATACCTTGAGGAGAACAGCTTGCTACAGTCGGATACCTCTTTGTTGATTGTTAATGATGGTTTTGGCGGTTTATCCATTCCATTAAACGGCTTTCAACCTGTAGTGATATCCGATTCTTATTTATCTACACAGGCAATTTTGCTAAATGCAAAAAATAACGGCATTGATGAACATGCCGTTACCGTCATTGATAGTTTATTAACGCCTGAGAACACATTGAATGTCAGGTCAACAATTGGCAGTCATGTTGTTTTAATTAAGATACCTAAAAGCCTGGCCATGTTAGAAGACCAGCTGCACCGTATTCGCCCGCTGCTTGGTCAGAACACAGTCATTATCGCGACAGCAATGACAAAACATATCCATCTATCAACACTGAATTTATTTGAAAAGATTATCGGGCCGACAAAAACGTCACTGGCGCGGAAAAAAGCGCGATTAATTTTTAGTCAGTTTGATGCGAGTTTAGTCGTTGATAACAACCCGTATCCAAAATCGTGTGTGCTGCCTTATAAGTTGGACGATGTTGAGATAAAAATAAAAAATCATGCAGCCGTGTTTTCGCAGGAAAAACTGGATCCGGGTGCGCGATTTTTTATTGAAAATATCCCGATTGATGAAAAATATAAAACGATTGTAGATTTAGGTTGCGGTAACGGAATTTTAGGGCTGATGGCGGCGATTAAAAATCCGCTGGCAAAAATAATTTTTACTGATGAATCTTATATGGCTGTTGAATCTTCAATAAATAATTTTTTATCCGTTTATGAGGATAACCGTGAGGCGGTGTTTTTGCAGACAGATTGCCTTTACGGTGTCGAAGAAAACAGCGCTTCACTGATACTGTGTAACCCGCCCTTTCATCAGGATCATGCAATCAATGATAACGTGGCATGGCAGATGTTTTTAGAATCCAGGCAGGTGCTGGAAAACAAAGGAGAGTTATGGGTGATCGGCAATCGGCATCTGGCTTATCATGCTAAATTAAAAAAACTGTTTGGTAATGCTGCCGTTGTCGCCAGTAATAAAAAGTTTGTCATTATTAAGGCAATAAAAAACTAAAAATATG
>CAZALW010000397.1:0-2774 GCA_964485705.1 uncultured Thiotrichaceae bacterium | reverse complement strand
CCCGAATGTAGAAGCGGCAAGGCCTCTGGTTTATGCCACATCATTTGTCCTGGTTATTGTTATTGTGACGCTTAACCTGACTGCGATTAGCTTAAGAAACAGGTTGCGTGAAAAATACCGTGCCCTGGATGGTTAATGAGTTGGTTTTAAGTTATTAGTTTTAAGTTTTAAGTTTTAAGTTGTATGTTTTAAGTTATTAGTTATTAAATTTTCAGTATTTACTTAAAACATAAAACATACAACTTAAAACTTATATATGTAAAAACACTTCTGGAATTATTATGACTGAATCTATAACGACTAAAATTGATCCTTCACTGCTCAAGTCTTCATCAGCGTCTGACTCAGTTGAGGTTTGTATGGATGTAAAAAACCTTAATCTGTTTTACGGTGAAGCTCAGGCATTGAACAATATCAGTTTTCAAATGAAAAAGAACAATGTGACTGCGTTTATTGGCCCCAGTGGCTGTGGTAAATCCACTTTGCTGCGTTGCTTTAACCGCATGAATGACCTGGTTGGTGGCGTGCGTGTTGAAGGCGAAATCATGCTGGATGGAGAAAACATATACGCACCTGAAGTTGATGTTACCGCTCTTAGGCAACGTGTTGGTATGGTGTTTCAAAAGCCTAATCCATTTCCCATGAGCATATTTGAAAACGTGGCTTATGGTCTGCGTTTGCAGGGTGTTAACAAACGCAGGTTATTAGAAGAAAAAGTAGAATGGGCGCTGAAAAGTGCGGCATTATGGGACGAAGTTAAAGATCGTCTGGATGATAGTGGGCTGGGACTATCGGGTGGTCAGCAGCAACGCCTGGTCATTGCCCGTGCCATTGCCATTGAGCCGGAAATATTGTTGCTGGATGAACCGGCATCGGCACTAGATCCTATCTCAACATTAAAAATTGAAGAACTTATACAAGAACTAAAATCGCAGTACACTATACTTATCGTCACCCACAATATGCAACAGGCAGCGCGTGTTTCAGATGAAACTGCTTTTATGTATTTAGGTGAAATGGTTGAGTTTGGTAACACCAGTGAAGTATTTACCAATCCGGCGAAAAAACAAACAGAAGATTATATTACTGGCCGCTACGGCTAATTAATTACTAATTACTAATTACTAATTACGAATGATAAGGAAAACACCCCGTAATTCGTAATTAATAATTCGTAATTATAAAAAAGGGGGTTTATTTATGGACACAACAAATACAAGCCAGCATATATCGCACAAATTTGATGAAGAAATGGAAGCTTTACGGCACCAGGTTTTGAAGATGGGTGGTTTAGTCGAACAGCAAATTAGCGGTGCTGTTAAAGCATTAGTAACAACAAATGCACCGGGCGCAGAAAAAATTATTCTAAAAGATCACAAAGTTAATGCGCTTGAAGTAAGCATTGATGAAGCCTGTACGCAGATTCTGGCAAGGCGGCAGCCAGCAGCGACTGATTTAAGAATGGTTGTGGCAGTAATTAAAACCATTACTGACCTTGAACGCATTGGTGATGAAGCTGAAAAAATTGCTAAAATGGCATTAAGCCTGGCAGAAGATGATGTCGGCTTTGATAAGCGTTATGCCGGCATACGCCATCTTGCTGATCAGGTGAAAAACATGGTGCACGATGTACTGGATGCTTATGCAAGGCTGGATGTTGATGCAGCACTGCAAGTGGTTCGTGATGATGAAGTTGCAGATAAAGAGTATCAGGATCTGATTCGCCTGCTTGTTACTTATATGATGGAAGATCCCAGAACCATCTCTGAAGTGCTTGATGTTATCTGGGCAGCCAGGGCATTAGAGCGCATTGGCGACCATGCAAAGAACATTGGTGAATATATTATTTACCTGGTTAAAGGAAAAGATATACGTCACCTTGATTTGGAAGAGGTCGAGAAAGAGATTCTGTCATGAAACACAATGCCAATATTCTGATTGTTGAAGATGATCCCGGCATACAGGACATGCTTAAATATTCTTTATCAGCAGATGGTTATGTGTTGCACCAGGCATACACGGTAAAAGAAGGTTGGCAGGCAATCGAAAAGAAAGCCATTGATTTAGTGTTGCTGGACTGGATGCTGCCAGACAACAGTGGCATTGATTTGTTACACCGTATTCGAAAATACCATGCCATGTTACCGGTGATTATGGTAACAGCAAAAGCGGAAGAAGATGATCGGGTTCTCGGGCTGGATGTGGGAGCCGATGATTATATTACCAAACCTTTTTCTGTGCGTGAGTTAAATGCAAGAATCCAGGCGTTGTTGCGACGTGCCATGCCTGATGAGCAGCCCTTGCAAATCGGTGAATTGTTTCTCGATCCGGTCAGTCACCGGGTTAAAGTCAATGAAACATCACTGTCGTTATCACCGACTGAATTTCGTTTGTTGCACTATTTTATGAGTCATACCGACCGTGTATTTACCCGCGCACAGTTGCTGGATCAGGTATGGGGTTCACAGGTTTTTGTTGAAGACCGTACGGTAGATGTGCATGTCAGACGTTTGCGTAAGCAGTTAATGCCATACAATATGGATTCACTGTTGCAAACAATCCATGGCAGTGGTTACCGCTTCTCCAGGCAGACATGACGAGATATATATGATGCCAGTTCCCGCTTCAGTCAACTTGTCGCCAAGCTTAAGGCGAGAACTGGTTTTACTCGCTGTCTGGATGTTTTTTATGCTGGTGGCAGGTTTAATAAGTGGCAAGATTTTTTTGTTTCTTTTTATTGGCTTGCTGGTTTATGTTATCTGGAATTTATACAA